>JANPGL010000164.1:0-4137 GCA_031423915.1 Actinomycetes bacterium
GTCCATGCTCACGGGGACGCGGCTCATCGCGGCCTCGACGTACGGTCCCATCCTGTCCCAATCCGGCTGGATGGTCGTGAAGGACGAGTCGTTCGGGATGCCGCCGATGTTCCACGGCGCACACTTGGACTCGAACAGGCCGATCATCAGCCCGCCGACCTCCTCGCGGTAGTAGCCGAAGTTGGCCGGGTCCTCGATCACCGGGCACGACGGGTCGAGACCCTCCATCTGCTCGGTGATCAGGTAGTAGTGCTCGGCCGCCTGCAGCGGCACCGACACGCCCGAGCGCGCGCCGAGCTGGCGAGCCCACATGCCCGCGGCGTTCACGACGTGTTCGCACTCGATGGTGCCGTGGTCGGTTACGACGGCGCGCACGGCGCCGTTGCGCACGACGACGTCGCGCACGGTGACGCCCGACGCGATGGTCACGCCCCGTTGGCGCGCGCCTTTGGCCATCGACATGGTCACGTCGACGGGGTTCACGCGGCCGTCGCCGGGCACGTAGAAGCCGGCAGCCAGGTCGTCGGTGCGAGCGAGGGGGAACAGGTCGGAGATCTCCCTGGGCGAGATCTCGTGCACGTCCACGCCGCACAGGCGGTTGAACGCGGCGACGCGGCGGAACTCGGTGAGCCGGTCGGCATCGGCCGCCAGCTCCACGAACCCGACGGGCTTGAACCCGGTGGCCAGGCCCGTCTCGGCCTCGAGCCCGGCGTACAGGTCGCGCGTGTAGCGGCGCAGCGCGGTCGAGGTCTCCGACAGCGAGCCGTAGGTGACCATCAGCCCGGCGGCGTGCCAGGTGGTGCCCGACGTGAGCTGGTCGCGCTCGACCAGCACCGTGTCGGCCCAACCGGCGTGGCCGAGGTGGTAGGCGATCGAGGTGCCGATCACCCCGCCGCCGATCACGACGACGCGGGCACGATCGGGCAGGGTGGCGGTCATCGGGCGCTCCGTGCGAAGGCGGCTGGGGTGGTGGCGGTCTGGCGGCGGAGAACGTACAAGCCGCCGGGTCGGCGCGCGTCGTACCACCCGCTCCACGCCGGGTGACGCACGCGGGTCCCTCGACGCGTACGATCGGCCCATGGGGACCTGGACCGTCATCGACGAGCAGCACGCCACCACCATCGATTCGGGCGAGAAGCTGACGCTCGACCCGGCCGTGCTGGGCTGGGAGGCCAAGCCGCAGGGCCTGTGCCGTGACGATGTGTGCATCCCGCTGCCGGTCGGGGTCGACGGCCACGCCGTCGAGGCCGCCATGCTGGGGCGCCTGCTCGGGCGCCCGGTCGTGGTCGACGCCGACGAGCGCGTGGCCGCCTTCGCCGCGCCGGCCGCCGAGCGCGCCGCCGCACTGCGCTCGGGCCTGGCGCCCGACTTCGAGCTGCCCGACATCGACGGCACCATCCACCGGCTCAGCCAGTACCGAGGCCGAAAGGTGGTGCTGTACGCCTACGGCAGTTGGTGAGGCTGCCGCTACGACCTGCCCGTGTGGCAGGCCATCCATGAGGAGCTGGGCCCCGAAGGTCTGGTGGTCCTGACCGTCGCCATCGACCGGTCGCCCGACGATGCACGTCCCTACGTGGAGCGGGCCAAGGCCACCCACCCGAGCCTCGTGGACACGGAGCACCACGTGGCCGACCTCTACAACATGGTCAACGTGCCGACCGTGCTGTGGATCGACGAGGAGGGGCGCATCGTGCGGCCCCAGGACGTCCACTACGTGTCGAACGACTTCGCCAGCGTGACGAAGTTCCACAACCGCAAGCCCCTGCAGGCGCTCCGGGCCTGGGTGCGCGGCGAGGCTCCGGCCTACGTCGGTGACGTCGCCGCCGACACCAAGGTGCCGACCGAGACCGACCAGGAGGCGCGCGCCGCGTTCGCCCTCGGCTGGCACCTGGCCAAGGCCGGGCGCGACGAGGCGGCCGAGCGCTGGTTCGTGCGGGCCGGCGAGCTGGCGCCCCACGACTTCAACATCCGGCGCGGCTCGATGCCGATCCGGGGCATCGACCCGTCGGGACCGGCGTTCTTCGCCATGACCGCCGAGTGGGCGGCGCAGGGCAAGCCGTACTACCTGCCCCTGCCCGACACCGCCACGTCGCCCGACGACTTCGAGGTCGAACCGGTCGAGCTGCTGTCGCTCGACGAGATCCGCCGCAAGATCGTCGAGGAGGGCTGAGCGCCGTCTACTTCGGCAGGACGTCCACGCCGTCGACGCGGCAGTAGTCCTGCACCCGGCTCAGCAGCGAGCGGAACATCCAGCGCCCGTCGACCCGCACGTACTCCTCGTCGTAGAAGCCGACGATGCGGAAGCGGGCCTGGTCGGGGGCCGTGAACATCATGATGAAGCTCCACGTCCCGGTGGCGGTGTCGCCCCGCACGTCGATCACGGGGTTCGTGAACATGTGGCTCGAGTGGATCATGCGCTTGCTGGCCCGGATGCGCCCGAAGTGCTCCCGGATGGCCGCATGGCCCTCGCAGCGCTGGTTCATGGTGGTGGCCCAGACGCCGTCGGGCACGAACAGTGCGCACACCGCGTCGCCGTCGTGGTCGTCGTCGCACGCCGCGCCGTAGGCGGCCTTCAACCGTCGGATGGCCTCGACGTCCTCGAGCTCGCGCAGGCGCAACGCCACCGGGTCGGTGCCCGGGATCGAGAGCGCCCCGCCCACCTGGTAGAGCTCGATGATGTTGCCCCAGGGATCTCGGCCGTAGATGGCCGCCGATGCACCGAGGTCGACGGGCGGCGCGTGGAACGTCATGCCGGCGGCCGACAGGCGGGCGTGCTCGGCGTGGATGTCGGTGACCTGCAGACCGATGTGGGCGTAGCCGTGGTCGGCGGGGGAGTAGCCGGGGTCCTGCGGCGACGGCGTCGGGCTCCGGTACTCCCACAGCTCCACGTAGGCGTTGGCACAACGCAGCATCTGCACCTTGGCGGCCGTGCCGTCGACGCCGATCACCCGGTCGTTGGTCGGCTTGTGGTCCCACTCGCCGGCGAACGCCGGCGTGAAGCCGAGCACGTCGCAGTAGAAGCGCGCCGCGGCTTCGATGTCCGGTACCGAGACGGCGACGTGGTGCAGCCCGACGATCACGACGGTCCCCCTTGTTCGATCGTCGCCGACCCTACCGGCGCGTTCGTCCGGGACGCCATGGGACGCCGCCGGGGGCGCTCAGCGCGTGCGGAGGAGGACCTCCTGGGCCACGGTGGCCACCAGCACGCCGTCGAGCGTGCGCAGCGAGCCGACGGCCAGGCCGCGTCCCCGCGCCGTCGCCATCGGTACGAGCTCGCTGAGGAGCCAACCGTTGACGTCGCAGGGCCGATGGAACCACACGCTGTGGTCCAACGAGACCGACTGACGCCGGGCATCGTCGGCCAGGTGGGCGTGGGGCTGACGCGCCGAACGCGTCGGACCGTGGTCGCTCAGGTAGGCGAGGGCGTGCTGATGCAGCGCCGGGTCCTCGCCGAGCGGCTCGGTGACGCGGAACCAGGCGTGGCGGACGTGGGCCGGCGCCCCGGGCCGGTCGACGACCGGCACGTCGCGGGATTCGACGTGCGGGTTGTCGTACCGTCCGGGCCCCAGGCCGTCGGGACCGGGCACGCCGGGCGACACCTCCGGCTCGTACTCGACGCCGCTCTCCTCACGGTGGAAGTCGGCCGTGAGCACCAGGACTGTGCCGCGGGCCTGCCGCACCACGACGCGTCGGGTGGCGAAGCTGGCGCCGTCCCGGGTGCGCTCCACCTCGAGCTGCAAGGGCTCGCCGCCCGTGCCGGCCACCAGGAAAGAGGCGTGCACGGAACGGGCCGGCTGGCCGTGCTCGACCGTGAGCGCCGCGGCGCGCAGCGCCTGGCCGATCAGGAGCCCGCCGAACACGTGAGGGCCGTCGGTCGGCTTCGCCGACACGTACCGGTCGCGGCCCGCCGGCTCGACCGCCAGCCGATCGGCGAGCGACGCCGACGGTCGGGGAGCTCCTGGTGCCACGGCCGACAGTGTCGCACGGTGGCCGCGCCGGCGAGGCGCTACGACGTCGCCCCGCCGCTCCGCCGGCGGCGGAGTGCTCTGGCTGTTCGAGTCGCCCGTACCGCTCCACGGTGTGGTCGTCGAGCGGGTGTGGCATCGCCGGCTGGGCGACGACCCTGCGCACCGCTGG
>JANPGL010000165.1:0-6312 GCA_031423915.1 Actinomycetes bacterium
ATGCGCCTGAGGTGCACGGAATCACCCGCGATCCAGGAACGCCGTCACGGGTGCCGGATCCATGATGAGCCGCTGCGGGTAAGACACTCCGAACCGGTGCATGCTCCGTTCGTGCCGTAGCGGACGACCGACCGGCGGAAGGCCTTTTGCCTGCTCCGGAGGGCTCTGGCTCCGTCGGGATGGTCACGAGCGAGTCCGACATGACTCTTGTGGCGGTCGGGGCTTGCGCACGACCCCTGATCGTCGAACTCCCAGCCGTAGGAACGGGGGTGCGGCAGCGCTCGAGTCCGTCGAACCGCTCCGCCGAGCGCCAGCATGCGTCTCCCAGATCCGGGGTCGCCCGACTGCGGGCGCCCGATGTCGACCCGAGCGCAGGCCTGGAATCGGTGGACCCTGACGACACCGCCGACCCGAGCCCGGCGCGCCGGCCGGTCAGCGCTGCACGCGCGCACCGCCGCCACCCACGAGTCGCTCGACTTCGCCGAGCGTCGCCATCGACGTGTCACCCGGCGTCGTCATGGCGAGTGCGCCGTGGGCGGCGCCGTATTCGACGGCCAGCGCCAGCGGGTAGCCCTCGAGCAGACCGTGGACCAGGCCGGAAGCGAAGCTGTCGCCGCCCCCGACCCGGTCGAGGATCTCGAGATCCGGGCGCAAAGTGGCCTCGTGCAGTACGCCGTCGGCCCAGGCGATCGCGCCCCAGTCGTTGCGGCTGGCCGTGCGTACGGTGCGAAGGGTGGTCGCCAGCACGGCGACGTTCGGGAACGCCGCCACCACCCGGTCGATCATCGACGCGAAGCCGGCGACCTCCAGGTTCGTCAGGTTCGGGGCGACGCCCGACACGGCGAAGCCGAGGGCCGCGGTGAAGTCCTCCTCGTTGCCGATGAGCACGTCGACCTGTTCGACGAGCCGGCGGTTCACCTCCTGGGCGCGCGCCTCGCCGCCGTACGCCTTCCACAGGCTCGGCCGGTAGTTGAGGTCGTACGAGACGATCGTGCCGTGGCGTCGGGCTGCCTGCATCGCGGCCTCCGCCACCTCGGGGGTGTGCTCGCCGAGGGCGGCGAAGATGCCTCCGGTGTGCAGCCACCGCACGCCGTCGACACCGAACAGGCGATCCCAGTCGACGTCGTCGGCCCGCATCAGCGAGGCCGCGGTGTGCCCGCGGTCTGACACGCCGACGGCGCCCCGCACCCCGAACCCGCGCTCGGTGAAGTTCAGCCCGTTGCGCACCGTGCGACCGAGTCCGTCGTAGGGCACCCATCGGATCAGGCTCGTGTCGACGCCGCCCTGGCCGATGAGATCCTCGACGAGCCATCCGACGTCGTTGTCGGCGAGCGCGGTGACGACGGCCGTGCGCTTGCCGAAGCACTTTCGCAGCCCGCGGGCGACGTTGTACTCACCACCGCCCTCCCACACCTGGAAGCGGCGCGTGGTGCGGATGCGCCCCTCGCCGGGATCGAGGCGCAACATCACCTCGCCGAGCGAGACGAGGTCGTAGCGGCACTCGCTCGCCGGCCGGCTTCTGAGCGTCGGCCCCGACTCGCTCACGACCGGCACCGGGCGGCGATGGCGACGGCTTCCCGACTGAGGCGGCTGATCTCGTCGAACCGGCGCGCCTTCATGAGCGACGAGGCCACCATCCAGCTGCCGCCGACGGCGAGCACCGACGGCACGGCGAGGTAGCCGGGCAGGTCCTTCGGCCCGATGCCGCCGGTGGGCACGACCTGCAGGGTGGGGAACGGGGCGACGAGGCCGCGGATGCCGTCCGGCCCGCCGAGCGACCCGGCCGGGAAGACCTTGACGACCTCGACGCCGGCGTCGAGCGCCCGCATGATCTCCGTCGCCGTGGCGACGCCGGGGAGCGCCGGGACGTCGAGCTCGCGGCAGCGGGCGACCACAGCGTCGCTGAACCCGGGGCTGACGACGAAGCGGGCCCCCGCCTCGACGGCACGATCGACCTGCTCGGCCGTGCGCACGCTGCCGGCGCCGACGAGCACCGAGCGCTCGGCGGCGAGGGCGCGGAGGGCGTCGAGCGCGGCCGGGGTGCGCAGCGTGACCTCGGCGCAGGGCAGCCCGCCCTCGCACAACGCCTCGGCCAGCCGGGGCGAGTCGTCGACCGACTCGATGACGACGACCGGGATGATCGGTCGATCGCGGAGGATCTCGGCGGTGGTGCTCATCTGAGCCTTTCGGTGGAGTCGCCCACCTGCGGGCGGTGATCGGGTGGTGCGCGCAGCACGGCGCGGACGTCGCCGTCCCACAGGTCGCGGGCGTGGCCAACGACCTCGAGTCGGAGGGCGCCGTTGGGATCGCTCGTCCCGTCGAGGAACCCGGGCCGGGCGAGCAGCGCCCGCACGACGAGGTCGGGCGTCGTCCTCGTTCCGACCGGAAGGGCCAACGGTGTGGCGGTGAGCCCGGCGTCGTCGATGGCGATCACCGACGCACGCGGTCCGCCGACGCACGCCGCCCACGCCGCCAGGACCTGGGCGCTGCGCCGGACCGACCCGCCGCGGCTGAGCCGGGCGAGCGCGGTGGGCATCAGGCGCACGGTCAGCTTCTGCGAACCGTCGCCGCCCACCTTGGCCGTCGTGTAGGGCAGGGCACGGTTGGCAAACCGCTCGAGCACCTGGCCCGCGTAGGTTCGGAGATCCCACCCTGGCGGCGGGTCGAGCGTCGGCAGCACCTCGTCGGTCAGCAGCTCCCATGTCGCGTCGCGCAGCACCGGATCACCGACGGCCTGCCAGATGTAGCGGTGGCCGGCGAGCAGCCCCCAGTAGGCGAGCGCGGAGTGGGCCGCGTTGAGGACGCGCAGCTTGGTCCGCTCGTACACGGCGACGTCGCTGACGAGCTCGACGCCGACGCGCTCCCATGGCGGCCGACCGGACGGGAAGGCGTCTTCCAGCACCCACTGCGAGAACGGTTCGGTCGCCACGGGCCACGCGTCGACGACACCGAGCCGGTCGAGCAGGACGTGGTCGGCGGTGCTCGTCGCCGGCACCATCCGGTCGACCATCGAGTTGGGGAAGGCGACGTTGCCACGGATCCACTCGGCCAGGGCCGGGTCGCGGTGCTCGGCCAGTTCGCACACGACGCGGGCCGTGGAGGAACCGTTCATCGGGAGGTTGTCGCAGCAGGCCACGGTGAACGGCGCCACGCCCGCAGCGCGCCGGCGGACGAGGGCCTCGAGGAGGAGCCCGGGCGTCGAGCGCGGCACGGTGGGCGACACGAGGTCGTGGACGATCTCGCGCCGCGCCGTGTCCAACGGCCCACCGGGGTGCACGGCGCAGTAGCCGTGCTCGGTGACGGTCGTCGTGACGACGGTGACCGTCGGGTCGACCAGCCGCGCCAGTGCACCGTCGACGCCCTCGGCCGCCACGTCGATGCCGAGCAGCGCGCCGATCGGGCGCACATCGGCGGTCGCGCCGGCGTCGTCGCCGGCCGTCCGTTCGATGAGGTGGTACACGAACCCGGCCGGCGCCAAGGCGTCACGCACCGAGGGCGAGCGCAGCGAGATGGCCTGGATGGCGCCGATCGTCGCCCCCGTGCGCAGCACGGCGTCGGCGTACACGGCCTGATGGGCGCGGTGGAACACGCCCGGCCCGATGTGCACGACGGTGGGCACGAGGGAGGCACGGTCGTAGCCGGTGAACGGCGCCGTTGCCCTCATCGCACGGAGGGCAGGCAGGCCGGCCCGGTGGGCTCGGACGTCTTGTACGTGAGCACGAACTCCCGGTG
The DNA here is from genome assembly GCA_031423915.1 of Actinomycetes bacterium. Classification (GTDB taxonomy): domain Bacteria; phylum Actinomycetota; class Acidimicrobiia; order Acidimicrobiales; family Ilumatobacteraceae; genus JANMAT01. The sequence goes on from JANPGL010000165.1 coordinate 3,733, forward strand.
GCCGAGGCGCTCGCTCGCCGTGGACCGCCCGGCCGCGGTCGCCCGGATGAAGGCCTCGAGCTCTGCCGCGACGTCATCGAGCGTCGCCACGCCCTCGAGAATGCGGCCGGCGTCGACATCCATGTCGTCGCGCATGCGGCGGTAGGTCTCCGGGTTCGCGCACACCTTCACCACGGGTGAGATGGCCGAACCGACGACCGAACCCCGGCCGGTGGTGAACAGCACGATGTGTGCGCCGCACGCGAGCAGCTCGGCGATCTCGGCGTTGTCGTTGATGTTGGGAAAGCCCCAGCGGGGTTCGCCCTCGGGCACGACGTCGAGCAGGTAGAGCCCCGGAGCGGGCACGGCCTGCCCCGGGGTCACGACGCCGTGGATCGGTCCGGTGCCCGACTTCGAGTAGGCGCCGAGCGACTTCTCCTCGAGCGTGGTCAACCCGCCCTCGGCGTTGCCCGGCGAGAAGCTGCCGTGCCCCATGGCGGAGTAGTACCGCGCGGCCTTCCCGATGCGCGCCTCGATCTCACGGCCGAGCGGCGCAGTGACGGCGCGACCCGCCATGTGGTGCCCGCAACCGATGAGCTCGCCCGTCTCCTCGAACACCGCGGTGCCGCCGGCGGCCACGAGGCTGTCGAACACCCGGCCGACGACGGGGTTGGCGGTGATGCCGCTCGTGCCGTCCGACCCGCCGCAGATCGTGCCGACGACGAGGTCGGCGAGCGTGAGCGGCTCCGTGCGGGTGGCGGCGCGGCCGGCACGCTGCTCGTCGAGCCAGACGCGGCCGCGGGCCACGGTGGCGAGCGTGCCGCCGAGCTCCTGGATGACGAGCGTGGTCACCGGTCGGCCCGAGGCCCGGATGACCTCGGCGAGCTTTTCGCGGTCGAAGCCCTCGCACCCGAGCGACACGAGCGCGACGGCGCCGACGTTGGGGTGCGTGCAGAGCCGTTCGAGCATGCGTTGGGCATACGCGCTCGGGTAGCAGCCTCCGAACCCGATCACATGAGCATCGTCGTGGCGGCGCGCGATGGCGTCGGCGACGAACCGGGCGCACTCGACAAGGAAGACCACGAGCGTGACGTCACGGATGCCGATGCGCCCGTCGACGCGCGGGTAGCCGAACACGACCTCCTCGCCGGCGATCACGGCAGGCCCCCGCGCTCGGCGAAGGTGGCGATGTAGTCGCTCGCCAGGTTGTGGGTGTGCACCCACGCGCCCGTCTCGATGGCGGTGGTGGCGGAGCCGATCGACATGTTGCAGCGCACGACGTGCTCGCCCCGCGCGATGGCGCGGGCGGCGACCTTGTGGCCGAGCGCCACACGATCGACGACGATCACGAGCTCACCGTTCGAAGCCCGGTGCGGCCCCGGAGAGAGGTCGCGGGTGGCGATGAACACGTCGTCACCGGGGGTGAGTACGAGCAAGGTCGTCTCGCTCGGGGGCTCGGCGTTCACGACCGCTCGGCGCCGATCTCCACGACCGTCTTCACGACGCCGCCGGGATCGGCGGCCAGGCGGGGTAGGTCGTCCACGATGCCACCGAGCGTCGTGCGGTGGTTGATCCAGCTCCGCGCGTCGAGCAATCCTTCCTGCACCGCGGCGATCACGCTCGCCCAGTCCGACCGGGTGGCGTTGCGCGAGGCGCGGACATCGAGCTCGCGAGCGTGGAACGTGGGGTTCGGAAAGGTGACGCCGCCGGTCGTGTGGCCGACGAACACCAGCGTGCCCGTCGCGCCCGTGTAGCCGAACGCAGCCTCCATCGATGCACGGTTACCGGTGGCGTCGAGCACCAGCGAGGGAAGGTCGCCCCTGCCGGTGTCACGCAGCCGAGACTCGAACTCGGCGTCGACGACGACGGCGTCGAGGCCTGACGCCGCCGCGAACGCGACCCGGCTGGCGGACACGTCGGCGATGACCAGCCCGGCCGTGCGGTGCCGTGCCGCCTGGGCCACGGCGAGCCCGATCGGCCCGGCGCCGAGTACGAGGACGCGCTCGTGTCGCTGCGGTCGCGCCCGCTGTACCGCGTGCCAACCGATGCCGAGCGTCTCCACGAGCACGAGCTGGTCGAGCGAGAGGCCGGCGCCGACGAAGAGGTGGGCGGCGGGCACGAGCATGCGCTCGCACAGGCCGCCGTCGGAGGTCACGCCGAGCACGTCGATGCGTTCGCAGCAGTTGGCCCGGTCGGCCTCGCACGAGCGGCATCCGCCGCAGGAGAGGTAGGGCAGAACGGCGCAGTGGTCGCCGGGTGCCACCCGCGACACACCCGGACCCACGGCGAGCACTTCGACCGCCAGCTCGTGACCGAGCACCCGCGGGTAGGCGAAGAAGTTCTGGCGTCCGCCGTAGGCGTGATGGTCGGTGCCGCAGATCCCGACCCGGCGCACCGCGACCATCGCTTGGCCCGGTCCCGGGTCGCGGGGCTCGACGCGTTGCGTGAGGACGAGCTCGCCGGGGTTCTCGAGCACTGCGGCCTGCATGGCGTCTCCTGGGATCGGGTAGCGGGATCTGCGGCGGGTGACGTACCAGGCGGTGGCCGGACGGCGCTTCACCGGCCGGAGCTTGGTGGACTCGCGCGACAGCCGGGGCAGGG
>JANPGL010000166.1:0-19287 GCA_031423915.1 Actinomycetes bacterium
GGCCGATGGGGTTGACGTTGCCCCAGTAGCTCTCGGGCTGCGGGTGCACCAGCGGCTCGCCGTACACCTCGCTCGTGGACGCGAGGAAGAAGCGTGCCTGGTGGGCGCGGGCGATCTCGAGGAGGTTGCGCGTGCCCGTCGATCCGACGGCGAGGATCTCGAGTGCGAGGTTCTTGAAGTCGACGGGCGACGCCGGGCTGGCCAGATCCATCACCGCATCGACATGCTCGCCTGGCTCGAGCGGGATGCACACGTCGTGTTCGACGAACCGGAAGCCGTCACGGCCCTCGAGGTGCGCGATGTTGGCGCGCCGGCCCGTGACGAGGTTGTCCACGACGATGACCCGGTCACCGCGCGCCAGCAACGCCTCGCACAGGTGCGAACCGATGAAGCCGGCGCCGCCGGCGACGAGAACCGTGCTCATCTGCCGATGCCCACCAGGTGGAGGCCCGCGCGCTTCCACGCGTTCCGCTCCAACAGGTTGCGGGTGTCGACGACCTCGGTGCCGTGCATGAGCCGAGCCACCTTGTCGACGTCGACCCACTTGAACTCGTCCCACTCGGTCAGCACGGCGAGCACGTCGGCACCTTGCGTGGCCGAGTACGGGTCGGCGCACACCAGCACCGGCTCGATCGGGCGATCGACCGTGGGGTCGTACGCCTGGACGCGCGCGCCGCGCTCCACGAGCTCCGCGATGACCCCGAGCGACGGGGACTCGCGCAGGTCGTCGGTGCGGGCCTTGAAGGTGAGGCCCCACACGCCGATGGTCTTGCCCTCGACGGAACCTCCGGCCGCTCGCTCGATCTTCTCGACGACGCGGACGCGCTGCTGGTCGTTGACGGTGATCACGCCCTTGAGCAGATCGAAGTCGTAACCGTGGTCCGCCGCGATCTTGACCAGGGCGCGGGTGTCCTTCGGGAAGCACGAACCTCCCCAGCCGGGCCCCGGACGCAGGAACTCCTGGCCGATGCGCTTGTCGTAGCCGATGCCGAGGACCACGTCGTTGACGTCGGCGCCGACGGCCTCACACACGGCGGCCACCGCGTTGATGAACGAGAGCTTGGTGGCCAGGAACGCGTTGGCGGCGTACTTGATGGTCTCGGCCGACGCCGGGTCGGTGACGATGAGCGGCGCCGGCACACCCAGGTACAGCGATGCCACTCTGATGGCGGCGGCCTGGTCGTCGGCGCCGATCACGATGCGGTCCGGGTGCATGAAGTCGTGCACCGCCGAGCCCTCGCGCAGGAACTCGGGGTTCGAGACCACCTTCACGTCGGGACGGTTGAGGACCCGCTCGCCGACCTTGGTGGAGCCCCCCGGCACGGTGGACTTGTTGCCGACGATGGCTTCCTGGGGAAGTACTGCGGCGATCTGGCGAGCGGCCGCCTCGATGTAGGAGAGATCGGCCGATCCATCGTCGCCCTGGGGTGTCGGAACGCAGAGGTACGCGAACTCGCAGTTCGCCGCGGCCGTCGCGGCGCCGAGGACGAACGAGAGGCGGCCGCTGCTGAGGCCCTCGGCGACGAGCTTGTCGACACCGGCCTCCACGATCGGGATCTCACCGGCGTTGAGCCGCTTGATCTTCGACGCGTCGATGTCCGCACACACGACCTCGTGGCCGAGGTGCGAGAAGCACGCGCCCGTGGTGAGACCCACGTACCCGGTGCCGATCACTGCAATCCTGCTCATCTGCGCTTCGCCCACTTTCTGTCGACACGTATGCAGTCCACGGATTCGGATCCTGGAGGCAGGAGCACACGGGGCCTTCGCCGATACATCGGCAGCGGCGGACACCACGTGAGCCCCTACCAGGGGCCATCCACTACGTGCGGGCAGGTTATGAAGGAGTTTCCCCGTTCGGGCGGGGGCCGTGCCTCAATTTCGGATGACGGCGAGCGAACAGTTCCTGAACCCTTCCCACCTCGCGTTTTCGCGCCCTGTGTGGGCGAGCACGCGCCGTTCGGCAGCTGCCAGACTGACGGGATGACCGACCCGAGCCGTCGCCGCCGGGCCGAGCTGTCGGCCTCGTACCTCGACGCCTTCGGCCGGGGCGACGCCGACGCCATCGCCGCCCACGTGTCGGACGGGTTCGTGAACGACCACGCCAGCGCGCTGGGCTCGGGCTGCGTCGGTCGGGAGGAGTACCGGCGCCGGCTGCCCGGCTTCCTGGCCTCGATGCCGGGGCTCCGCTACACGGCGGGCGAACCGATCGTCGACGGCGACCGGGTCGCCGCCCCCTACGTGCTGCGCGCCACCGGCACCACGCCCGACGGCGCCGAGGCCCCGGTCGAGATCCGAGGCGTCATGCTGCTGCGGTTCGAGGGCGACCTGATCGCCGAGCGACTCGACGTCTGGGACGCCCTCACCTACCTGCGCCAGACCGGCCGGGGCTGAGGTGGACCTCCTCGTCGTCGGCATCGGCGCCGTGGTCACGATGGCGCCCGGCCGACCGGTCCTGACCGGCGCCGCCATCGCGGTCGCCGGCGGCCGCATCGCCGCCGTCGGCCCCGAGGCCGCGTTACGGGCGGCCCACCCCGAGGCCGGTGTGCTCCACGCCGGAGGCGGCTGGGTCACGCCCGGACTCGTCGACGCCCACCAGCACCTCACCGGCGACCGACTGGCGCGGGCATCGATCCCCGACGACCTGGCCCCGGGCGAGGCCATCTTCTCGTGGGCGGTGCCCCTCCACGGCGCCCACACGGGCGACGACGACGAGCTGTCGGCCTCGCTGGCGCTGGTCGAGGCGGTCCGCAACGGCGTGACCACGATCGTGGAGGCCGGCACCGTGGCGCACCCCGATCGGGTGGCGGCGGCGGCCCGACGGGTCGGGGCCCGCATCACGATCGGCCGCTGGGGCTGGGACGTCGAGCAGGGCCCGTTCGCCGCCCCGGCCGCCGAGGTGGTTGCCGCCGCCGCCGAGCTGCTCGACCGCTTCCCGCCCGACGACGGCGGGCTCGTGCAGGGCTGGGTGGCGCTCGTCGGCCACGACCTGATGTCGGACGAGCTCGTCACGGCGGCCAGCGACCTGGCCCGGAGCCGGGGCACCCACCTGACGTTCCACCTGTCCCCCACCGACAGCGACCCGGCTTCGTACCTCGCCCGCACCGGCCGGCGACCGGCGGTGCACCTGGCCGGGCTCGGTGCGCTCGGGCCCCACGTGCTGCTGGCCCACGGGGTCCACCTCGACGACGCCGAGATCGATGCCCTGCTGGCCCACGACGTGGCCGTCGTCTCCTGTCCCTGGGCGTACGTACGCCTCGGCCAGGGCGTCGGGCGCGCGGGGCGCCATCCCGAGCTGGTGCGGCGGGGCGGGCGGGTGGCCCTCGGCTGCGACAGCGAGAACGCCGGCGACCAGATCGACGTGCTCCGGGCCGCCGCCCTGTTCGCCGGCCTGGCCAAGGACGCCCACGCCGACCCGACCGTGCCGGGCGCGCACCTGGCGCTCGAGCTGGCCACCATCCGGGGCGCCGAGGCCATCGGGCGCGGGCACGAGCTCGGCTCGATCGAGGTGGGCAAGCGCGCCGACCTCGTCGTGTTCGACACCACCCGGCCCGAGTGGACCCCGATCGGCGACGACCCCGCGCTGCAGCTGGTGTGGGGCACCGACGGCCGCTCGGTGCGTCACGTCGTGGTGGACGGGCGCGTCGTCGTCCGCGACGGGCGGTGCACCGCGGTCGACGAGGCCGAACTGGCGGCGGCCGCCCGCCAGGCCGGGCCGGCGCTGAGGGCGCGGGCCGGCGTGCCGGTCACGTCGGCGTGGCCGACGCGCCCCGCCTGAGCGTCAGGTCGCGGCGCCGTCGAACCACTCGCGCAGCCGGCGACGCCACTCGACCGAGGCCCGGTCGGCCTGCGTGTTGACGAGCGTCGTGGCGTCGAGCGGCAGGGTGCCGGGCACCCGTTCGAGCATGGCCTTGTCCTCCGCGCCGATGGCGCGGTCGAGCGCGGTCACCTCGTCGGCCGACACGCGGAAGTCGTCGTTGCGCCACACCACGAACGTGAACAGCGACCGCTCGTCGTCGACGGGCGTGGTGACGAGCAGCAGGATGTGCTGGAGGCCGGTGGCCGGGTACTCGATGGTCGAGCGCACCAGGAACGGCAGCGCGAAGCCCGTCGACATGCGCCGGGCCACCGTGCCCGACGCCTGGCCGCTGGCCGTCGTGGCCACGCCGGCGTTCGTGGCGGTCACCTCGTAGCGCCACCCGAACCAGCCGTCCAGGTCCTCGAGCGTGACCGGCGCCACCCGGCGGTCGGCTGCGGCGCCGAACGTGCCGACGTGGACCCACGGGAAGTGGGCGACGTCGTTGAAGTTGTCGACGAGCCGGGTGGCCGCCGCCTGCCAGAGCTCCATCGGTTGCACGATCCGGCGGAACGCAGGGTCGGCGTCCTCGGGCACCGTGGGCACGTCACCTTCCGGCTCGTCTAGGCACACCCAGACCAGCCCGTAGCGTTCCTGGCTGCGCACGCACGACAGGTGGGCCCGGGGTGGCACCGCGGCGCCCGGGCCGGACGACGGCACCAGCTCGCAGCGGCCGTCGTTGCCGAACGACCAGCCGTGGTACGGGCACTCGAGGAGCCCGTCGGCGACGACACCGAGCGACAACGGGGCCTCGCGGTGGGGGCACCGGTCGGGCGCGGCGACGACCCGACCGTCCGGCCCGCGCCACACGACGACGTCCTCGCCACACACTCGGACGCCGAGCGGGCGAGGGCCCGTCACGTCGCTGGCGCGGGCCACGGCGTGCCAGGCGTGGCGGAGCCGGGGTTGACGGACGAAGGCGGTCATGGCCCCAGTCTGCACTACCGGCGCGTGGTCTGACCATCAGACCGTTCGTGGTAGCGTGAGGCCCATGTCGAGCCCGAACACGCTCATCTTCGTGGACTTCCCCACGACCGACGCCGCCGCCGCTGCCCGCTTCTATCGCGAGGTGTTCGGCTGGGAGGTCGAGCCCCGCCCCGAAGGCGTCTTCTACCGCATCGTGCCGGGCGGCCACTTCCCCGGAGCCGACGGCACGCCGTCCGACGTCGGCAACCTCCACATGGGCATCTTCGAGACGGCGCTCGCCGCGCCCGACCCTCGCCCGGCACCCGTGCACCAGGGCGTGCCGGCCGGGCACGCACCGCGCATCTACATCCTCGTCGGCGACGACGACAGCGAAGAGGCGATCCTCGCCCGGGCCGAGCCGCTCGGCGCCACCGTGCTGTGGCGAGACAAGTACTGGGCCGAGTTCAACGGCTATCACGGGGCGTTCCAGGACCCGTGGGGCAGCGTGGTGATCCTGTGGTCCAAGGGCGGCGAAGGGGCCGTCCCCCGACCCGACCAGGTCGAGTGGCAAGCGGTGAAGGGCTACCCCGGGGCGGTCGGCTGATGGCCGGTCCCAAGACCCCCCGCTGGACCCACATCGCGCTCCCGTCCAGCGACCTCGACGCTTCCATCGCCTGGTACGAGCGCTTCACGCCGCTGAAGCAGTTGGCCCGACGCGAGGACGCCGACGGCCAGAGCGCGTGGCTGGCCCACGAGGGCCAGATCGACAACCCGTTCGTGCTCGTGCTCGTGATGTTCTGGAATGACCAGGGTCGCCCGCAGCCGATGCTGGCGCCGTTCGCCCACATCGGCATCGAGATGCCCGAGCGCGCCGACGTCGACACCACCGCCGCTCTCGGCCGCGAGGCCGGCTGCCTGACGTGGGAACCGACCGACATGCCCGACCCGATCGGGTACATCTGCGCGCTCAAGGACCCCGACGGCAACGTGATCGAGATCTCCCACAACCAGGGTGTGTACGACACCGTGCAGCAGGTGTGGGGCGGCGCCGCCGCGCCGTGACGCGACGCGCCGTCAGCCTCGCCCGATGACGTCGCTCGACGCCCCGCAACACGCGCTGGCGGCGCTGGCCGCGCTCGGCGCCGGGGCGGTCAACGCCATCGCCGGCGGCGGCACGCTCATCTCGTTCCCCGCCCTCGTCGCCCTCGGCGCCGGCCGCGTGGAAGCGAACGTCACCAACACCGTGGCGCTGTGCACCGGGTACTTCGGCGGCGCGGTGGCCCAACGCGAGGAGCTGCGCAGCGAACGCTCCCGGCTCGCCCCGCTGTGCGTCGCGGCCGCGCTGGGCGGCCTCACCGGATCGGTGCTGTTGATCGTCACGGGCGAGGCCGCGTTCAAGCGGCTCGTGCCGTGGCTGATCCTGCTGGCGTGCGCGCTGCTCGGTGGCCAGCAGTGGATCCGCAAGGTGCTCAAGCTCGGCACGCGCCAGCACGGCGTCGACTCGCCCGTCGTCACGCTGGCGTCGACCTACGCGGTGTCGATCTACGGCGGCTACTTCGGCGCCGGCCTCGGCATCATGTTGCTGGCCGTGCTCGGCCTGCTGTTCACCGATCCGCTCGGCCGGCTGAACGCGCTGAAGCAGGCGCTGGCGCTCGTCATCAACGTGGTGGCCGCGGCGTTCTTCTCGTTCTCGGGCCACGTGCTGTGGACCGTGGTCGCCGTCATGGCGCCCGCCAGCCTGCTGGGGGGCGTTCTCGGAGGCAAGCTCGTGGGCCGCATCAAGCCCACGGTGCTGCGCGCCGTCGTCGTGAGCTACGGCACCGTGCTTGCGCTCTGGTACCTGCTGCGCTGACCGGCGCCGCCGAGCCGAAACGGAGGATCCCGTGGAACACCGACCGCTGGGCACGACGGGGCTGCAGGTGAGTCGCCTCGCGCTGGGCACCATGGTGCTGGGGGCATGGGGCAACACCGACCACGACGACTGCGTGCGCGTGGTGCACGCCGCGCTGGACGCCGGCATCGATGTCGTCGACACCGCCGACGTCTACGCCGACGGCGAGACCGAGGAGATCGTGGGGCGCGCGCTGCGGGGCCGACGCGACGAGGTGGTGCTGTGCACGAAGTTCTGGAACCCGATGGGACCAGGGGCGAACCAGCGTGGCGCATCACGCCGCTGGATCGTGCAGGCCCTCGATGCCAGCCTGCGCCGGTTGCAGACCGATTGGATCGACCTGTACCAGGTGCACCGTCCCGACCCCGACGTCGCCATGGACGAGCTCGTCGGCACCCTCGACGACCTGGTCCGTCAAGGCAAGATCCGCCATGCCGGCACCTCGACCTGGCCGGCGGAGCTGGTGGTGGAAGGCCAGTGGGCGGCCGAGCGGCGCCACGCCCACCGCTTCGTCAGCGAGCAGCCGCCGTACTCGGTGCTGACCCGGGGCGCCGAGACCTCGGTGCTGCCCACGTGCCGGCGCCACGGCCTGGGCGTGCTGGTGTGGGCGCCGCTCAACGGGGGCTGGCTGACGGGGAAGTACCGGCGCGACGTGGCGCCGCCGGCAGGGTCCCGCGCCGAGTACGCCGGCGATCACATGACCACGAACGACGCCAAGCACGATGCGGTGGACGCGCTGCGCGAGGTCGCGGCCGACGCCGGGCTGTCGCTCACCCACCTGGCGTTGGCCTGGGTCCTCGAGCACCCGGCCGTGACCACCGCGATCGTCGGACCCAAGACGCCGGCCCAGCTCGCCGATCTGGTCGGCGTCGGCGACGTGCGCCTCGACGCTGCCACGCTCGACCGCATCGACGCCATCGTGGCGCCCGGCACGAACCTGGCCGACGCCGACGCCGGCTGGACCACGTGGGAGCTCGACGCGCCGCGGCGCCGGCGGCCCTGACGGCGCGCGGCTGCGGGCTCAGGTCAGGTGCGGCGGGACGTGGTCCCCGCGGTGCCGATCGGGCGGGGCACGACCAGCTGCGAGAGCAGGCCCTGGTTCGTGCCCGGGTCGCGGCCGTCGGGCAGGTACACGCGTCGGGCGCTCACCAGACGGGCCACTTGGCCTTGTCGGGCAGGCCCGAGCGTGCCGTGATCGACTCCCCCGCCGCCTGCACCCGGCCCCACAGCCGATCCTCGTCGATCGTCGTGCAGCGGTAGTCCTCCACCACGACGGCGCCGTCGACCAGCACGGTGTGCACGCCGCGCCCGTCGGCCGACCAGACGAGCTGGTTGGCCACGTTGAGCAGCGGTCGCCACTCGGGTCGGTCGGTGTCGTGGAGCACCACGTCGGCTTTGTGACCCGGCACCAGCGCACCGATCTCGCCCTCCATGCCGAGCGCCTTGGCCCCGCCGAGCGTGGCCATCTCGTACGCCTTCTCGGCGGGGAACAGCTGCGGGTCGCAGCGGGCGTCCTTGAACAGACCGGCCACCAGGTAGGTGGCCCGCATCAGGTCGGAGTAGTTCGAGGCGTTGTTGCCGTCGGTGCCGATGGCCACGTTGACGCCGCGCGCCACCATCTCGGGGAAACGACCCACCTGGGTGACGCCGTAGGCCACCTTCAGGGCGGTCGTCGGGCAGTGGGCGACATGGGCGCCCGACTCGACGAGCACGTCGAGTTCGTGCTCGTCGATGCGAACCACGTGCGTCATCACCGGCTTGGCCGCCAGCACGCCGATCTCGGCCAGGTGCACCAACGGCCGCTGCCCGAACTCGGCCACGAAGCCGTCGGGGTCGAGCTGGGCCGGCGACATGTGGAACGACAGCCCGACCTGGTGCTCCGCCGCCAGCTCCGTGGCCGCCCGCCACAACGGGTCCGAGCACGTCGTGTGACCCACCAGGATCGACCATGCGCCGATGCGCCCGCCGGCGTGGCCGGCGTGCGCCGTCAGCTGGTGCTCGAGGTGGGCGATGGCCTCGTCGGTCGTCTGGCGGTACACGGTCGGCTCCGGGGGCAGGTCCCACACCCACCGGCCCACGCGGCCGCGGATGCCCACCTCGACGAGCCCGTCGATGACGTCGTCGAGGAACCGGATGGTGCCCGCCTCCAGGAAGGTCGTCGTGCCCGACCTCATCATCTCCACTGCCGCCAGCTGGGCCGAGACGCGCTCCTCGGCGGCGTCGAACGTGGCGTACAGCGGGCACAGCCACTGGAACACGTTCTCGACGAACGGCGTGTCGTCGGGGACGTAGCCGCGCGTCGCCGGTTCCCCCGTGATGTGGATGTGCGTGTTGACCATGCCGGGGGTGACCACGAACCGGTCACCGCCGACCTCGCGCTTCGCCCGGTAGCGGGCCCGCAGATCCGAGGCCTTGCCGACCGCCACGATCCGGGCGCCGCGCACGGCCACCGCGCCGTTGCGGATGACGTCGCGATCGGCGTTCATCGTGACGACGTACCAGCCGCACACGAGCAGGTCGACGTCCTCGGTCGGGGCGGTGGGGGCGTCGGTCACGACGGGTCTCCTGGGTTTCGGGGGCGGGCGGGACGCTCGGCCGTGTAGGCGTACTGGCCGCCGATCGGCTCGTGGAAGCGCACGGCCGCGAAGCCGGCGTCGGCGAGCCAGCCGACGAGCTCGGGGCCCGTGAACGTGGCGCCGTGACGGGTGCTGGCGGCCAGCGTCACGCCCATCAGCGCCGCGAACGGGTTGGTGGTGCGCGTGGCGCCGCGCACGTAGTCGGCCACCACGAGGGTGCCTTCGGGACGGAGCGCGTCGAATGCCCGGGCGAGCAGCCGCCGCGTGCCGGCCCCACCTTCGGCCCGGCACACGTGGGCGAGCACGACGAGGTCGTAGGCGCCCGGTTCGATGGCGATGGCGTGGTAGTCGCCGGGACGCAGCTCCACGCGCTCGGACAGACCGAGGCCGGCGGCCTTGGCGGCGGCCAGTTCGATGACGCCGGGCAGATCGTTGACGACGGCCGAGGCTCCGGGCGAGGCCAGGCAGGCGGCGAGGGCCCACGGCGCCCCGCCCGCGCCGAGGTCGAGCACGCGCAGCCCGGGTCGCCGGGCCCAGCCGAGCCGGGCGGCCAGGCGGAGCGCGGCGCGATGCTGGGTCGGGAAGGTGGCCTCGACGAGCGGTCGATAGAACGAGACGGGATCGTCGTCGACCGGTTCCGGCGGCGTGCCCGTGCGCACGGTGGTGGCGAGCTCGGGCCAGTTAACGTGGGGACCGTTGGCCACCGCCACGAGCTCGGTCATCGACGCCGCCCCGCCCGTGGTCAGGTAGCGCTCGGCGGCATCCGACAGGACGATGCCGTCGTGCTGCGCCTCCAGGAAGCCGAGCACCACGAGCGCGTCGACGAGATCGGCGGTACGCGCCGCGTCGGTGCCGAGGTCGGCGGCGAGTGCGACCGGCTCGACCGGCCCGAGTCGGCCGACGGCGTCGAAGACACCGAGCTCGACGGCGGCGACGAGCGCCCAGTAGTTCACGAAGCCCTGGATGACGCCCCACACCCCGGCGGCCGGCGGTGGCTTGGTGTCGTGCCACGGCCGGCCGACGCGCGCCATCGTGTGGGTCTTCTTCAGCTCCGGGTACGGCGCGTCGGCCACGGTCACGGCCTCCGCGTCGCCACGCCCACGCGCCTCACGGGCGCACCACCAGCTTGCCGAAGAACGAGCCGTCCTCCATGCGACGGTGGGCCTCGGCCACCTCGGCCAGGGCGTACTCGCCGGCCACGGCCGGAGGCGGCGCCAGCGTCGTGTACACGCCCCACGCCTCCGCGAACTCCGCGTGGCGGTACGGGTCGGAGCCGAGGATCGAGACGCCCATGTGGAACAGGTGACCGAGCGAGCCGATGGTGGCCTGGTCGCCGGTGGTGTTGCCGCACACGACGAGCCGGCCGCGCGGCCGCAACGCGAAGAGCGAGGGCGCGAACAGCGCGGGCCCGACGTGGTCGAGCACGAGGTCGACCCCTGCGCCCGCGGTGGCCCGGAACGCGAACGCCGTGACGTCGTCGGCCCGGTTGTCGCACGCGTCGTCGACGCCGAGCTCGAGCGCCCGCGCCACCTTGTCGGGGCCGCCGGCGGTGGCCAGGACGCGGGCGCCGCGCCACCGGGCGATCTGGATGGCAGCCACGCTGACGCCGGCCCCGGCGGCGTGCACCAACATCGTCTCGCCCGGCTGCAGGCGTCCCACCTCGATGAGCGCGTGCCACGCCGTGAGCCAGGCGGTGGGGAACACCGCGGCGGCGACGACGTCCATGGCGTCGGGGATCCGGTGGACGTGGGTCGAGGGGGCCAGGCACAGCTCGGCGTAACCGCCGTCGCAGTTGCCACCGATCACGCCGAGCTCGCCGTACAGGTCGCCGCGGCCCGCCAGCGTCGAGCCTTCGGGCACCTCGCTGAGCGACGGGTCGACGACGACACGATCGCCCACGGCCACCGTTCGCACCGCGACGCCGACGGCGACGACCTCACCGGCCACGTCCATGCCCGAGATGTGCGGCAGGGTGTAGCCGGGCAGCTGGTACCAGCCGTTGCGCTGCACGACGTCGAGCCGGTTCAGGCAGGTGGCCTGGACGCGCACCACTACATCGAGGGGACCCGGCTCGGGATCGGGCACCTCGACGAGCTCGAGCACGTCCGGGCCGCCGAACGATCGGTACTGCACTGCCTTCACGGGTCCTCCGGACGTCGATGGGAACGAGGGTGCGGGCGCGGCGGGATCAGGTGAGCCCGCGGGCGAACGGGCGGGCCAGCGCGCCGGGCTGCCGGCCGCGCCGGGCCAGCACGAGCATGGTGGCGAGCGTCATCACGTACGGGAGCGCGTTGAGCAGCTGGGTGTTGACGGGGTGGCCGAGCGCGGGCAGCGCCAGGCGCAGCGCGTCGAACAGCCCGAACACGCACGCGCCGATGACGGTGCCCCTCAACGTCCAGCCGCCGAAGATGACGGCGGCGATGGCGATGAAGCCGCGCCCCGACACCCCGTCGGCGCCGAACTTGCCGACGAGGCCGAGCGTGAGGAACGAACCGCTGAGCCCGGCGCACAGACCGGCCACGCACACCGCCTGGCGCCGCCGCCGGTTGACGTGGATGCCCGACACGTCGGCCGCTTGCGGGTTCTCGCCCACCGAGCGCACTTCGAGGCCCCAGCGCGTCCGGTACACGAGCCACCACAGCGCAGGGACGAGCGGGTACAGCAGGTAGAGGAGCCAGCTCTGGGCGAACAGCGCCTCGCCGACGAGCGGGATGCGGGCGAGCACCGGCACGCGCCAGACGCCGACCCGGTGAACGTCCGGCTTGAGCTGCGCGTTGAGGTAGGCCGTGAGGCCGACGGCCAGCACGTTCAGCGTGAGGCCGACCACGAACTGGTTGGCCGCCAACCGGTGGGACAGGTTCGCCTGCACCCACGCCACGGCCAGGCCGGCGAAGAGTCCGAACGCCAGCGCCACGACGACGTTGTCCGACAGGTCCGATCCGAGCGCGGCGCCGAACGCACCGGTGAGCATCATCGACTCGATCGAGATGTTCAGCGTGCCGGCCTTCTCGGCCACCCACTCGCCCACGGCGGCGAAGGCGAGCAGCCCGGCCAGGCGGGCCGTGCTGGCGTAGAGGATCGACGACGAGGCCACGTCCCACAGCGCACCGACGCCGCTCACGCCGGCACCTCCTTGGGAGCCCGGCGACGTTGCACGGCCCGGACCGCCGGGGGCACCAAAAGGGCCAGCACGAGCATGGCCTGCACCACGTCGGCGATGCGCCGCTCGACACCGGTGGCCGACAGGAAGCCGGACCCGGTGCGCAACGCAGCGAACACGAACGCCATCGGCACCGCGGTCGCCGGCTGGTCGCGGGCGAGCAGCGCCACGAGCAGACCCTGCCAGCCGAGGTTGCTGGAGATGCCGGCGGTGAAGCGATCGCCGGCGATCCCGCTCGTGAGCCACACCCCGCCCGCCAGACCGGCCATGCCGCCCGACACGGCCAGGGCCGCGCCGCCATACGTCACCGCCGACACCCCGGCGCGCCGGGCGGTGCGGGCGTTGAGCCCGAGCATCCGCAGCCGGAACCCGACCACCGTCCGGTTGACGACGACGGCGGCGATGCCGGCGAGCGCCAACGCCAGCACGACGCCCCACGAGATGGTGTTACCGAACACGTGGATCTTGGGCAGTCGGGCCGCCGCCGGCAGGGGTTGCCCGCTGTTGGTGTTGTTCACCACGCGGGCCCGACTCAGCAGCAGCCACTTGCGGGTGAGACCGAAGTTCGTGAGGTTGGCCGCTACGAACACGAGCAGGAGCGTCGACATGACCTCGGGCACGGCCCGGGTGTACTTCATCACCGCGGCGACGCCGGCCCACAGCGCGCCGACCGCGACGGCCGCCGCGAACGACACCGTGAGCACGACGGCACCCGGGCCGTGGAGGCGCGTGGCCACGTACGCCGCCGCCCCGGCACCGAGCAGGAGCTGGCCCTCCTGGCCGATGTTCACCAGCCCGGCCTTGGTGGCCACGATGGTGCCGACCGCCACGATGAGCAGCGGCACCGCCGTGGTGACCGTCAGGCCCCACGCGCCGGGCGAGCGCACGCTGCCATCGAGCAGCGCGCCGAACACGCGCGTCGCCGAGCCACCGGTCGACGAGACCAGCAGCGCGCACAGTGCCAGCGCCACGGTCACGGACGCCGCGTAGAGACCGACCAGGGGCAGCGCGGCGCGGACGCGCTCGGTGGCGCCGGCCCGCCCGCTCGCCACCGCCCGGCTGCCGACCACGGCGGACGCCTCGGCCACACGGTCGCTCACGCCGCCACTCCACCCAGCAGCAGACCGAGCCGCTCGGGGGTCGCCTCGTGGCGGGCGAGCTCGCCGACGATGCGCCCGTCGAAGATCACGCAGATGCGATGGGCCAGCGAGAGGATCTCCTCGAGTTCGGTCGAGACGAGCAGGACGGCGACCCCGGCGGCGGCGGCGCGACGGAGCTGCGCCGCCATGTACTCGATGGCGCCGACGTCGAGCCCTCGGGTCGGCTGCGCCGCCACCAGCACGATCGGGTCGGCCGACAGCTCGCGAGCGAGCACGACGCGCTGCTGGTTCCCGCCGGACAGCGAACGCATCGGTGCGTCGGGCGACGCAGCCTGGATCTCGAACTCGGCCATGAGCCGGCGCGCGTGGTCGAGCAGGCGGGCCCGCTGCACCAGGCCGCGGGCGGCGACGAGCGACGGGTGGGCCAGCACCAGGTTCTCGGCCACCGACATGTCGAGCACGCACCCGGAGTCGTGGCGGTCCTCGGGGATGATCCCCACGCCGGCGTCGTGGAACGCGCCGGGCCGTTCGGTCGCCACCCGCGCGCCGGCCACGTCGACCGTGCCGGCCGCCAGTGGCAGCAACCCGGACAGCGCGTCGACCAACGCCCGCTGCCCGTTGCCCTCCACGCCGGCGAGACCGAGGATCTCGCCCGGGCGCACCTCGAGCGAGAGGCCATCGAGCAGCCGGCGACCGTGCGGGCCCATGACCACGGCGCCCTCGACGCGCAGCGCCACCGGTTGCTCGGCCGCGGCCCGCTCGTGCGCGTCGGCCTGCTCGACGGATGCGGCGTCGTCGGCCAGCTCGCCGACGAGGCCGAGCGCGGCGGCCTCCGATCGCAACGACACCGGGCGGCCCACCATGTCCTGGGCCAGACGCGCCGCGGTGGCATCGGCCGTGGCGAGGCGCTCGACGACGCGACCACCCCGCATGATCGTGATCTCGTCGGTGGCGTGGAGGATCTCGTCGAGCTTGTGACTGACGAGCGCCACCGTGCGGCCCTCTTCGCTGACCACCCGACGCAGCACACCGAACAGCTGCTCGCTCTCGGCCGGGGTCAGTACGCTCGTGGGCTCGTCGAACACGATGATCGTCGGCTCGCGCCGGAGGCACTTGATGATCTCGACGCGCTGGCGCTGCCCGGCGGTCAGGTCGCCCACCACGGCGTCCGGGTCGACCTGGAGTCCGTAGCGTTCACCGATGTCGGCGGCCCGCGAGCGGGCGTGGGCCCGGTCGAAGCCGGCCCGGTCACCGAGCACGACGTTCTCCCACACCGTCAACGTGTCGACCAGGCTGTAGTGCTGGTGGACCATGGCGATGCCGAGCTGGCCCGCCGCCGTCGGGTCTCCGATGCGCACTACCTGGCCGCCCACGGCGATCGAGCCCTCGTCGGGCTGCACGAGCCCGATGAGGATCTTCATGAGCGTCGACTTCCCCGCGCCGTTCTCGCCGAGCACCCCGTGGATGCGACCCGGTCGGAGCTCGAGGTCGACGCCGTCGCACGCCACCACCGCGCCGTAGCGCTTGGTGATGCCGTCGAGACGGACCGACGGTGCGGGGGGTCGCCCCCCCGCACCCGAGGTGTCGACCATCAGAACTTGTAGATCGCCTTCTTCAGGGCGAAGAACTGGTCGCCGTACTTGTTGGCGGCGATGTCCTTGTACACGCCCTGCATGGCGGTCGTCTGCTCGGCGGTCGGCTTGCAGATCACGGCGCCGGGCTGGGGGTCGACCCCGACCTTGAACGCCCGGGTCTGGCCCCGCTGGAGCTTGCCCGACTTGATCTCGCCGAGGATGGTGTCGAGGTAGTCACCGGCGTCGAAGCGGACAGCGATGTCGTACTTCAGGTCGGTCCGGTCGCACGCCTTCGAGGCACCGGCGCTCATGACGATGACGCCCGCCTCGTCGGCCAGCTTCACGACGGCCTCGTGAGCGCCACCGAGGTACGGGTAGACCGCGCCGACGCCCTTGCTCTTGAGGTTGTTGAACGCCTCGGTGGCCGCGGCGACGTCGTTGAACGAACCGGTCGGCACGTAGGTCCACGTGAAAGTCGGGTCGACGGCCTTCAGCCCGAGCTCCATGGCCTGGAAGGCCTCCTGCTCGAAGTTGAAGTTGTTGTTGCCGATCATGGCGGCCGAGTTCTTGCCCTTGGCCTTCAGCAGCAGGCCGGTGGCGTAACCGGCGGTGAAGCTGATCTCCGAGCCGTCGTCGCCGGACTGGATCAGGTTGGGCAGCTGCTCGTGGCCGGCGCCGCAGTTGCAGTACCAGATGGTCTTGGCGTACTTGGCGGTCAGGTCCTTGAGCGGGTCGCCCAGCTCGCCGGCGCCCACGGCGATCATGTCGACGTTCTGGCGCGCCAGGCTGTCGAGCTGGGTGGCGGCCTCCTCGGCCTTGATGTTGTCGACGATGATCGGGTCGGCGTACTTGTTGTCCTTGGAGAACTTGGTGATGCCGTCGACCAGCGCCTGGTAGTAGGCGCCGTCGTTGCGGGGGCCCGGCGTGGCCACACCGATGACGACCTTGCCGTCGCCGTTGGTGTCGAGCGCCAGCGGCGTGCCGGTGGTCGTGGCGGCACCGGCGGTCGTGGCCGACGACGCGGCGGTCGTGGCCGTGGCCGCGGCGGTCGTCGCCGAGGCCGCGGCCGTCGTGGCGGTGGCGGCCGCGCTGGTACCGGCGCCGCCGCTGCCGCTGCTACTGCCGCAGGCCGTGGCCGCCAGGGCGGTGGCCACGGCCAGGCCCAGCAGTGCTCGATGGGTTCGGATCATCGGTGCTCCCTCAGGTTTCGTAACTCGGTTGGTGGTGGTGCGGTGGGATGCGGTGCGGTGGTGAGCGGCGCTCACCACGGTCGGAAGTCGGCTTTGCGGATCACGCAGTGGACGCCCTTGACGGCGTCGACCACCTGCGAGACCTCGAAGTCGGCCGCCGCACTCAGGTAGGCGAGCGCGACGGCGCGGTCCATGCCCTGCGTCTCGTGCAGGAACGCGATGGCGGCTCGCGTGGCCTTCAAGAAGGCCTCGTTCAGGTCGGCGTCGAGGCCCATCGGCACCCAGTGGTTGTCGGTCTCGACGAACGGTTGCGCCAGTGCGCCGACGAGCCGGTTCGCTTCGGTGCCGCGCAGCACCGACAGGCGGAAGGTGCCACGCAGGCTCGCCTCCATGGCGGTGAGCGCCACCTCGCCGTCGCCCTGCGCGTAGTGCGGGTCGCCCGTGTGGAACAGCGCGCCGTCCACCTGGACGGGCAGGTACAGGGTCGACCCCACGGTGAGCAGGTTCACGTCGATGTTGCCGCCGTGCGGGCCGGGTGGCACCGAGTGCACCGGCTGGTCGGTGGCGGGCGCCACGCCCATCACGCCCATGAAGGGCTGCAACGGGAAGCGCGCCAGCCGGTCCGTGCCGATCGGGAGCGTGCCGTAGAGCACGCCGCCGTGCTGCACGACGGGCGAGAACGTCATGACCGAGCCGTACCGCTCGGGGTGCGCCGCGCAGGCGTCCGCCGTCGGCGGGGGCGTCTCGGGGAACTCGCCCGGGAGTGCGCCGAGGCCGTGGCGGTTGGAGATCACGCCGTAGGGGGTGCGCAGGTCGAGCGTGAGCACCTCGACGCGCAGCACGTCGCCGGGGCGGGCACCGCGCACGGCGATCGGCCCGGTGACGACGTGGGGGCCGTCGGCGTCGTAGTCGTGGGCGATGCCCGATGCCGCCACGTCGATGGCGTCGCGCAGCACGAGGGCGTCGTCGACGCCGTGGGTGGCGAAGTAGGCGCGCGGGTCGCGACCCTGGTCCTCGAGGACACCCTCGTGCGACAGCGTGTCGACCGTGACCGTGTCGCCGTCATCGACGGTGAGCACGGGCCGGCTGACCGCGTTCGGCAGGTAGCCCCACAGGATCGTGTCGGGCATGGCGCGAACGGCGTGTCGGCCGGGGTACGGACCGTCACCGGGCTGGAGGGACAGCATCGTGGCGAAGACCTTTCGCGTCTACTGGTTGACGGCGGAGCGGAGCGGCGGGCGCGCGGCGGCGGGCCACTGGCGGCGGTAGCGCTGCACGAGCCACCGGTTGAACTGCACGTGGCTCTCCTCCTGCCACGAGTAGCGGCCGCGGGCGGCGTGGCGCGACCCGAGGCCGCGCTGCACCTTCGTCGTGGCGTCCTGGTCCTGCTTCACGAACACCTGCACGCCGGCGTCGCTCATCTGGAAGAGGTGATCGAACATCGGGTGCTCGAGCGCCCTGGGGTCGAACAGATAGCCGATCTCCACGTCGATGGTGGCCGCCGACTTCGGGCGCACGATGAAGAAGAACGCCTGATCCGGCGCGGTGCCCATGCACAGCGACGGCGGGACGAGCGCGAACGTCGACCTCCAGCGCTCCTCCTCGGTGAGCTTGGGGAAGATCGGCATCAGCGCCTTCGTCGTGGCGTTGAAGCCGCCGTCGATGTGCGTGTAGCCGTTCGTGCGGAACATCACGTTGGACGCGTCGTCCCACGGCACCGGGAAGGCGGCGAGGTTCGACGGGCAGAAGTCCTGGATGATCTGGTGGAGACGATTGGCGTGGTAGCCGTCGTTGAAGTTCTCGAACATGACCTTCCAGTTCCACGGGAGGTCGTGCAGCGTGAACGTGCCGGGGCAGACGGCGTCGGCCAGGTCGTAGTTGGCCAGGTAGGGCTCGTAACGGTGCAACGTGGGCCCGAGCGGCGCCGCGTCGACGTCGAAGTTCACGAACACGAACCCCTGCCACACCTCCACGGCCAGCGCGGGCAACCCGTAGTCGGCCTTCTCGAAGCCAGCGGTGCGCTCCATGGCCGGCGCGCCGAGCAGCCGCCCGTCGAGCCCGTAGATCCAGTGATGGTAGGCGCACGTGAACGTCGAGCAGTTGCCGGTGGTACCGGTGTCGAGCAGCTGCATGGCCCGGTGCTGGCACACCGACGAGAAGGCGCGGATGGCACCGTCCTTGCCGCGGGCCACCAGGATCGGTTCCTCGTTCACGGTGACCGACAGGAAGTCGCCCGGGTTCGGGATGGTCGACGCCACGCCGACGCACAGCCACTCGCGGGCGAACAGCGCCTCACGTTCGAAGGCGAGGAACTCGTCGTCCGTGTAGATCACCGGCGGCATCGTCAGGGCCGTCGAGACGTCGGTCACCGACGCGTCGAAGGATGACAGCAGTTCCGCGCTCAGCACGCTCATGACTCCTCCCCCTGATCGGCCCGGCCGGAGCCGGACCGCTTCGTGACGTCGTCCATCCGGCGCACCGTAGCGCCCCGGCAATGGACTGATGGTCAGACCATACGCCTTCCGGGCCGCCTTTTACAGAGCGTTCACGGCGCGGACCCGCAAGCGGGCCGATCCGAGCGCCACCGGCGACGTGGCGCGCGTGACCCGGTTCAGTTGGGCCCGGCCGCGTCGCCGAAGCCACCGCCACCGGGCAGCTCGAGACGCACGACGTCACCGGGCTGCAGCGTGACGCGCGCCTGGGTGCGCACCGGCTCGCCGTTGACCGTGAACGAGCCCGTGGCCCCGGCCTCGCCGCCGAACAACCCCACCGGCCCGCGCGCCAGGCGGGAGGCCACGGCGTTGAGGACCCACGGCTCGTTCGTGTCGACCGTGAACTCGACCACCTGGCCGTCGCCGCCCCGTTGACGGCCGGCGCCGCCCGAGCCGTGTCGCAGCTCCTTGCGCAGGAACCGGATGGGAGCCGAGGCCTCGACCACCTCGACGGGCACGGCGGCCACGCCGGTGGGGTACGAGGTGGCCGACAGGCCGGGCTTGCCGTGGCGGGCGCCGACGCCGCCGGCGTAGGTGAACAT
>JANPGL010000167.1:0-4014 GCA_031423915.1 Actinomycetes bacterium
ATGGCACCGGGCGAGGACGCTGCCGCGGTCCAGCCGACAATGGCGCCATCGAGTCCGGAGATGAGAGCGGCGTGGGTCCAGCGCGTCGCTGGTGTGGCGGTGCCGAGGCCGACGCCATAGTCGACGCCGGTGCGGCTGTCCTTGCCCATGGCCTCCACGGTGCGGCCGTTGCCGCACGAGATGGCCACGTGGGCGTGGGCGGGTGGCGGGAATGTGTTGGGCGCCGGGTCCATCGGATTGCCCGCCGCATCCTTGTGGGAGAACAGGAGCGCACCGGGTGTCGCCACGGCGGTGGCGACGCTGATCATGGCACCCCTCGCCTTGCACGCGTTCCACTGGTTGACCGTGTAGGGCGGCGTGCCGAGGCTGAGCCCGAACTGGCCGATGACCCATTCCACGAGTCCCGAGCAGTCGAAGAAGGCAGGGTTCGGATCGCTCGGCGGTGGCTGGCTGCCGTGCGCGTAGGGGATGGCGCGGCTGCTCGTGATGCAGGTGGCGGTGTTGACGATGTCTGTACCAGTCGCCATCTCAGTTCCCCTTCGCGGGCGCGACCCGCCGGTAGCCGACGGCGCGGCGCAGGAGGTCGAACCAGAACGCGCCGCCGAACGACAGGGCCACGGCGGACACGAGCCATCCCAGGAGCCGGCCGAGGCTCGCCAGCGGGCGGTGGATCGCGGTGTGCCACGCCGCCGGCACCACGTCGAGGGTGCGGCGCGCCCAGCTCGAGCATGGTTTGCCGTTGCGACACGGCCCGTCGAGGTCCCAGAACGTGGTGACCTTGAGGGCGCGGGCGCGGGCGATGTCGTCTCGCAGGCACTCCAGGCGGGCTGTGCCGCTGTCGGGGTTTGCAGTCGTCGCCGGGCACGTGGTGGCGGTGGGGGAAGCGGCGGCTTCGGTCGCGCTCACCACCAGTGCCTGGCGCAGGTCGCTGTCCCGTTGGGCGGACGCCACGACGTGGATCGCGTTCACATTGGCGACGACGGCAACGAGGAGCCCGAGGGCGAACATGACGCGCCGCACGTCCTTGCGGTAGCGGTGTGAGAGCTGCGCCATCTGACTGTCGAACCACAGCGAGACCTCGTCGCGGAACGCCGCCGCGTTGGTGACCACGAGCGCTTCGGTGTCGTCGACCTTGCGGCGCATCGGGCTGAGGACGTGGAGTTCGTTAAGGATGCGGCGCAGCTCACCGTCGCCCCGCAGCACGAGCTCTTGGAGCGCGCCGACGAAGGTGGTGGCGGGCACGTGGCGGATCGCGGTGCGGCCACCGGCGGCCGTCTCCAGGCTTCGGAACGACGCGGTGGAGCGCAGTACCGAGAGGAACTCCTCCGAGCCGTGCAGGTCGCCTTTGGGGCGCACGAGGGGCCGGTGGTCCACTCGGCCGGTCGGGATGCGGAAGAACGTGTCGCGCAAGCCCTGTAGGAACTTCACGACGCGCGAGGCGAGTTGGCGTTCGGCGCGTGGGTGGTCCACCCCGTAGCCGACGTCGGCGCGCGTGAGGTCGTGCAGCGCCTGCCACAACTGCTTCGAGCGAACCTGACCGATCCAGTTGATGAGCTCGTTCAGGCCGGAGACGACCATGCTGAACACGAAGAACACGAAAGCAACGGCGATCGCGATGTCGATCCATGGTGAGGTCACGTCGTGTCTCCTCCAGCCGCCCCGGATCTCCGCGTGTGACGGCGTGTTGCCGACGCGTCACGCTCCGCGAAGAGCCCCCTTGTCTCTGGCATGCATTGTGCGCATACTTCGAGGCGGGTGCGCTACGGCCCGTGACCGGTCGGCGCACGGGTGGTGAGGGCGACGACAGCGGTGTGATCTGACGCGCCCCTGGATCGATCGCGTTCGTGGTCGGACTGCGCACGATGCGACGGAGGATGCGGTGTCAGAGTTCGGCAGCCGGTACGAGAACCCGACCGGTGGTGGCAGCGAGAGTCTCGACCGTGAGCTGCGCCTCGCCGTCGTGATGACCGGTGGCGTATCGCTGGCGGTGTGGATGGGCGGCGTCACGTCCGAGCTGTACCAGGCGGTGTGGCGGCGCGGCGTGTACGGGAAGCTCCTCGAACTGACCAAGAGCACGGTCGCTGTGGACATCGTGACGGGGTCGAGCGCGGGCGGTGTGAACGGTGCGTTCCTCTCGCTCGCGCTGGCCCGGTCGGCGAAGCCCGAGCTGTTCGAGGAGTTGCGCGACATCTGGCTGGAATCCGGCTCGCTTCTCGCGCTGGCCCGCAGCCCGTTCGAGCGCGCGCCGGCGTCGCTGTTGCGCGGCGATTCCTACTTCCTGGAGCAGCTGCGCCAGGCGCTCGACACGTTCGCTCGGGCCGACCGCATGCCGGGAGGCCCGACGGGCCCGATCGATCTCGTGATGACCGCGTCGGTGCTGACGCCGCGGCAGCGGAGCTTCCTCGATGACTTCGGCACGCGCATCGTGCAGCCCGACCATCGGGCCCAGTTCCGCTTCGACCGGGCTCGCCTCGACGTCGCGGACCGCGGCGACGCGGCGCGCGAAGCGCTGTTGCATCAGCTGGCGCGAGCGGCGCGCACGAGCGCATCGTTCCCTGGCGCGTTCGAGGCGTCGTGGATCGAGATCGGCGATCGTGCCGGGCACCCGAACATGGAGGAGGTGTCCGACATCGAGTCGTCCCGCTGGGCGGTGGACGGGGGCGTACTCGTGAACCAGCCGGTCGGGCCGGCGCTCGACCTGATCCTCGAGCGGCCCGCCGGCCGAGAGATCCGCCGGCTGCTCGTGTACGTGAACCCCGACCCGAGTGGCACGGCCGACAGCCTCATCGCCGACGAACTCACGGTACAGCCAGAGATGGCGGCCGTGGTGGCCAAGAGCCTCGTGTCCATGCCGCGCACGGAGTCGATCACCGACGATCTCGAGCGCATCCGCCGCAACAACGAGCGCTTCTCCGACCAGCGCCAGTCGCGCGAGTCGCTGCTGCTCGGCTACCGCGTGCGTGACATCGTCGCCGGTGACGGCGGCGGCAGCGAGGCCGGCGAGTCGACGGTGCGCACGATCAGCATCGTCGAGTCGGCCGCTGCGGTGTACCCCGCGTGGTTGCGGCGGCGCTCCATCCGCACGACGGCGTCGCGGGTGACGGCCGCCATCACCGCCGCGGATCAGAGCCGCCGCGATCCCATCTCGACCGCGGCGGGCGAGACGTGCACGTGGGAGCGCTATGAACAGGCGCTCCGGTACGCACGTCGCTCGGTCGGCTGGTTCGATTCGGACTTCCCACTGGCGAACCCGGAGGACCGCACGCGGTGGGTCGCCGAGGCGGACGACCAGGGCATCATCGATCCGACGCCGCCAGCCGTGCTGGCCGAGACGTCGGAATGGCGGTTCGGTCGAGAACCCATCGACTACATGTGCTCGGTCATCCTCGACCTGCTCCGGCGCGCCTACCAGCTGCTGCCGGCGAGTGGTGACGTGGCGGCGATGCACCGATTCGACGCGCTGCGCGCCGATCTCAACCGGCACCGGGCGGCGATCCACGCCGAGCGGGCCACGCTGGCGGCCGTGCGCGACATCACGAGCGAGTTCTGGAACGACGTGCTGGCCGCCGGCGTCGCCCGCGAGCCCGGCGACACGGACGACGACTACCTGGTCCGCATCGCTGAGGACGCCTACCTGGCGTGGCCCATCGCCGGCGTGCGACCGACGCGGTGCCCGCCGGCGTGGGCCACGCTCACGAACCTCCTCGGGATCGCACCAGCGCCGACAGCTCCTGCGGCCGTGCCGTCGGTGCCGGCCGTGGGGCCGGACGACCCTCCCATCGCGCGGTTCCTGGCCGCGGCGGCCGGCCTGACGCTGCCGTCGAGTGCCGCCGGGAACGGCGAGCCATGGTCGCTCGCGCATCGGGCCGTCCGCCACATCGAGCTCGGCGTGGCCCTGAGGATCTGTGCCGCCCTCGTGGCCGCGGCGGAGACGCTCGAGTCCGTGGCCAACGCGCACGACGCGCACTACGCCGCCAACCATCCCAGGCCGCCCGACGGCTCGGCCCGAAGCGG
>JANPGL010000168.1:0-2512 GCA_031423915.1 Actinomycetes bacterium
GTCCTCGTAGAACGACACCCACTCGGCCAGGCGCCCGGCCTCCACGTTGCCCACGACATGGTCAATGGCGGTGAGACCGACGGTCGGACCGACCGGGTTGGGCGGGAGGCCGGTGGCCACGAAACTCGGGGCGTAGTGGCCGTGGTAAGCGGACCGGTCGACGAAGGTGTGCCGGGTGTCGCCGTACGTGGCCACCGCCGAGAGCCGGAGCACGCCGTGCTCGTCGGCCATCTCGTAGGGCTCCCTCACGGGTCGAGCACCGCGGGCGACGGCGGACGCGAACGCGGCCGTGGCGTCGTCGACGAGGAACGCCAGGTCGTGCGCGCCGTCGCCGTGTGTGCGGACGTGGGTCCAGATCTCGGACTCCGGGACGAGGGCGGCGGTGACGACGAGCCGGATCGTGCCCTGCTCGAGCAGGTACGAGGCGCGGTCGGCCACGCCTGTCTCCGGTCCGGCGTAGCCGGTGCACGCGAACCCGAAGCCGTTGCAGAGCAGGGCGGTCATCGCTCGGGCGTTGCCGACCCACAGCTCGATCGAGTCCCACCCGTTGAGCCGGCTGGGGGCGGGCGTAGCGCTGCTGCCGTGTGCGACGGAGCTGGTCACGACGCCTCCTTCCAGCGACGGCCGCCCGAGGCGGAGACGAGAGCGGTGATCGAGTCGTCTGTGCAGCCGGCGAAGAACCCGGCGACCACGTCGAGCACCTCGTCGAGCGAGCGGGCGCCGAAGAGCACCGGCTGATACTGCGTGATGTCGTACGGGAGCGTGCCCATGGCTGCGATGTCGAGCGCACGGATACGGGCGTGGTCGGCGAACCAGTCCAGCTCGCCGACCGAGCTGAGCAGACCGGCGCCGTACGCCCGCCACCGACCGTCTTCGGTCACCACGCCGAACTCGCCCGAGAACCAGAACACGTCAGCCACGAACTGCTGCGACTGCGGCGACTTGACGCGGGTAAGCGCCCGCCCGGCCAGCACGTGCAGCTCGGCGAGGCGGGGATCGGTGAGCACATGGGCGTGCCCGACCACCTCGTGGATGACGTCGGGCTCGGGCGTGTACAGCGGGCTGGCCCCCCAGCGCACGTACTGCGTGGACAGGAAGCGCCGATCGCCCAGCGCACCGAAGAACGTGACCTTGTCGACCAGCCCGGGCACGGCCTCGAACCGGAAGCCGGTCAGCGGGGCGAGGGCGGCGGTGACCTCGGCGAGCTGCGGGACCCGGCGGCGGGGCAGGCTCAGCGCGTCGACACCCGCGCACACAGACCGGGCACCCGTAGCGCGCCAACGAGGGATCAGGGCGTCGAGGACGGCGGACCAGGTCGCGTTCTCGGCGGTGGTGTACTCGATGTCGGCCGGCGACCGGCCCGCGCCTGACGCCTGCGCAGCGACCTCGTCACGACGTCGTCGGTAAAGGCCCGATGCGCACTCCCCATGGACGTCCATAGCGTGAGATTGACAGATGACGAGCGGGACATCTAGGGGTCTGTTAGATGGCCGGATGATCGTTCCCTCTGGGCCCGATCGGTGGGAAGATCATCTCCATCGAACCGCTCGACGACCTCGACCGCGAGATGATCGAACTCCTGTGCGCCGATGGTCGAATGTCCGTCCCCGCGCTGGCCACTCGCCTCGGCATCGGGCGGGCGACCGCCTACAACCGGTTCGAGCGTCTCACGGCCACCGGGGTGATCGAGCGGTTCACCGCAGTGGTCTCACCTCGAGCCCTGGGCCTCGGCGTGGCCGCACTCGTCCTCGTCGACGTCGACCAACAGCGATGGCGAGAAGCGCGCAGCGAGCTCGGTTCCCTCCCAGGCGTCGTGTGGATCGGGCTCGCCACCGGTCCGTTCGACATGGCGATTCTGATCCGCACCACCGATCTCGACCACCTCCGGGACGTTGTGCTCGTGGGCCTCCACCAATTGCCGGCCGTCAACTCGGCGCAGACGTTCGTCCTCCTCGACGAACCCCCGGTCACCCAGCGCAATCTCTGAGAACGCCGCAGTGATCGGCGCATGCAGGACGTGAGCCTCGACGCCGAAAGCATCACTTTGCGAGGATTCGCTGTTCCGGCGGTCTGCTCTCGTCCCTCTGTACCCGTGCCACGACGGCAAGGTTCCCCCTCCGTGACTACACCAACTCCCTCGGCTGCGACCGGACATGCCGATACGTCGAAAGCCGACCATCCCGCTCGTTGACGGCACCGCCCGTAAGCCGCCCGCACCAGATGAGCAACCTGTCGCCGGGCGATACCCAGCACCGACCACGCCCGCAACGCCGGATCCCGGGTGGGGCGTTCAGAGCTTGGCGGCGAGCGTAGTCGTGCGCTTGGTCAATCAGTCACTACTGGCACGCTCGAACGGATCCCGTGCCGCCGGGACGGACTCGCTCTGCCACGCGCAACGGGACGACGTAGCCGCCAAGCGTGCTCACGTCTTGCCGTGGATCGGACCGTCTATGGAGCTGCCTCGAGGGCACCCTCACCTTTGAGCGCTTCGTGCGCGGCGAGGAAAGCTTGC
>JANPGL010000169.1:0-10544 GCA_031423915.1 Actinomycetes bacterium
GCCCACGACGACCACGCCCACCGGCGTGCTCGGTGAGGAGATCGAGAACACCACGACCTCCCAGCCCGCGCTGGCCCGCACCGGTGCCGGATCCACCACGCAGCTCACGATCGGTGCCCTCCTCCTCGTGATCGTCGGCGCCGGGCTCGTTACGGTCGCCATCGGCCGCAAGCCCGAGCACACCGAGACGGTCAACTGAGTCGTCGTCGCTCGCGACGAGCCGAGCGCCCCACCCGGGTTCTTCCGGGCGGGGCGTTCGCCGTCGTGGCCGGCCGCGACGGCCGTCGCCACGCGCTAGACCCGTGGGATGGGCCGACGACCGAGGGCGCGCAGCGTGCGTCTGGGCGGTGTCGTCGGGATCGTGGCCGCGTCGGCGCTGGCTGCCGTGGCCACCGCCGGACCTCCGCTCTACGTGTCGTCGGCGGCGTCGGCGGCGGTGCAGGTGCAGGCCGAGCGGTCGTGCGGGGCCGACCTCGGCCTGCGCGTGTTCGTGCTGCCCGACGGCGAGGGGCGGCGCGTCCTCGCCGAGGGCGCCGCCACGCTCGACCACGTCGCGCCGCCGATCGAGACGCTGGCCCGGCGCGCCGCCACCTTCACGGGTGCCGGCCGCGACGACGGCCTCCAGCGCCGCATCACGCTCCTGCACCGGCCGGGTCAGGAGGACGAGCTCGGACGGCCGGTGGCGACGCTCGGGCCAGGCGACGCGCTCCTGCCCGACTGGGCCATCGATCAGCTCGGCCTGCGCGTCGGCGACGAGCTCGAGGTGGGCGGCCCGTCGCCGCGCCGCAACGGGCCTGCGCCGGCGACCGGGGTTCCGACCGGGGTTCGGCTGCGACTCGTGGGCGGCTACCCGGCGGTGCCCGTGCAGCCGCCGCCGTCGTTCTGGTGCGGGCTGGTCAACGACTTCAAGCCGACCATCCTCGGCGACTACCCCGACCCGGTGGCGCTGGTGTCGGCCGAGACCCTGGCCCCGCTGGCGCAGGCAGGGCTGGCGTCCGACACATGGGAGCTGCGGCCGACCACCGATGGCATCACGCGAGACGAGGCGGCCGCGCTGGCGCGTCGTCTCGATGCGCTCGTGGGCGACTACGTGGACCACGAGCCCCGGATCGCCGGCTTCGCTCGAAGCCAGATCGCCATCGCGCCGCGCCTCGGCGCCCTCGTCGGGCGGTCGGAACAGGTGGCGGCCACCGTCGCCCGCACCGTCGGCCCGGTGACCCTGGCCGGGGCGGTGGCCACCGCCGCGGTGCTGGCGGCCTCGGCGTTGTTGCTCGCCCGCGCCCGCCGCCGGGAGCTGCGACTGCTCGCCGTGCGCGGCGTTCCCGCTCCGGCGGTGTGGGCGCGCCTGGCTCGCTCGCTCGTCGCGCCGGTCGCCGCCGGGATCGGCCTGGGGTTCGGTGTGGCCGTGCTCGCCGTGGCGCGGTTCGGGCCGGCCTCCTCGTTCGAGCCGCGCCTCGTGCGACGTGCAGCCGTGCTGACCGTCGCAGCCGGGCTGGTCGCGCTCGCCCTGCTCGTCGGCGTGGCGGCGTGGTCGGCGCGCCAGCTCGTCGACGCGCCGGCGGCGCACCGCCGGCGCGTGCTGCGGCGGGTGCCCTGGGAGGCGATGGCGGTGGCGCTGGCCGTCGTGTCCTATCGCCGACTGGACCGGCTCGGCGGCGTGCAGCTCCTCGGTGCCAAGGCGTACGGCGGCGACGTGCTGGCCCAGGCCTACCCGCTGCTCCTCCTCGTCGCCGTACTGGTCGTCGTGGCGCGGCCCGTGTCGGCGCTGACGCGCCGGCTGCGCTTCGTCGGACGGAGTTGGCGGCCGAGCCTGCAGCTCGGCGTGCGGCGCGTGGTGGCGGAGCCCGGTGTGAGCGTCGGCCTGGTGCTCGCCACCGCTCTGGCGGTGGCCTCGCTCGTCTCGGCGCGCGTGCTGACGGACTCGGCGGTGCAGGCGCTGGGTGACAAAGCGCGCACGTTCGTGGGCAGCGACCTGGCGGTGCGCACCGATGGCGACGAGACGGTGCTGCCGCCTGCACTGGCGGCCCGGACGACGACCGTGGCGCGCCAGGACGTGCGGCTCGGCTCGTCGGGCACGGCGCAGGTGCTCGGCGTCGATCCGGACACGTTCGCCCGTGTGGCGGCGTGGCGTGGCGACGAGGCACCGATGTCGCTCGCCGAGGTGCTGGCGCGCCTGCGCGAACGCGTGCCGGCCGGTGCGGTGGCGGCCATCGTCGTCGGTGGTCGGCTCGAGACGAACGAGTTGACGGGGCCCGGTGGAGCGCGGTTCACCGTCGCGCCGGTGCTGGCGCTCGACACGTTCCCCGGGTTCCACAACCCTGGCCCGGTGATCGTGGTGGACCGCGCCACCTTGGCCCGCTCGGGTCTGTCGAGCACGTTCGAGCTGTGGTTCCGCGGGCCGCCCGCCGATGTGCTCGCCCAGCTGCGCGCCGCCGGTCGGCGCGTGTACTCGGCGAACGGGGTCGACGAGGTCTTCGACGTGTCCAGCTTCCTGGCCGTGCGGTGGTCGTACGCGCTGCTCGGCGCGTTCGGGGTCGTCGTGGGCGCGGTGACTGCCCTGGCCCAGTTGCTCGTGTTGGACGCCCGGCGGCGATCGCGTCAGGCGGCGTACGTGCTCACGGCACGGATGGGCCTCGGCCTGCGTTCGCAGTTCGTCAGCCTGCTCACCGAGGTGGGCGTCCCGGTCGTGCTCGGTGCCGTGGGCGGGCTCGGCCTCGGGGTGGCGTCGGGGCGCACGAGCGTGGCCCGCCTCGACACGCTGCGCAACCTGCAACCCGTGACCCGGCCCGTGGTGGCGGTCCCGGCGTCCGTGGCGATCGTGGGCGCAGCGCTGGTGACAGCCCTGGTTCTGGCCGCCTGGGGGCTGGCGGCGCTCGCCCGGACCCGGCCGATGGAGGTGCTCCGTGAGACCGCCTGAGGCGCCGCCGGATCCGGTGGTCGCGGCCACCGAAGCGCTCGGCCGGTCGTTCGTGAACCAGGGCGAGACGGTCACCGCGTTGGACGACGTCACGATGTCGGTTCGCCGCGGGTCGCTCACGGCGATCGTGGGTCCCTCGGGCTCCGGCAAGTCGACGTTGCTGGGGTTGCTGGCGTGCCTCGACCGGCCGACGTCGGGGCGCGTGCTCATCGACGGCTCCGATGTCACCTCCCTCGACCGCGGCGACCGTCGTCGACTGCGGCGGCATCGGCTCGGGGTGGTGCTGCCCCAGCCGAGCGACAACCTGCTCGACGGCCTCGACGCGGTCGGGAACCTCCGGTGGGCCCTGCGCGTCCGTTCGGGGCACGGCATCGGGCTCGACGAGGCGGTCGCCCGGCTCGCCTCGGTGGGCCTGGGGGGCGCCGCCCGCAAGCCGGTGGTGGCGCTGTCGGGGGGCGAGCAGCAGCGCCTGGCCGTGCTGTGCGCCGCCGCCGGCGATCCGCTGCTCGTGCTGGCCGACGAGCCGACCGCATCGCTCGACCGGGTCACGGCGGCCACCTTGGCCGGGGTCCTGCGCGACGTGTGCGACCGCGGTACGACGACCGTGGTGGCCACCCACGACCCCTCGCTCGTGGCGGTGGCCGACGTCGTGGTGTCGCTCGAGCACGGCAGGCTGGCATGACCGACTGGACGCTCGTGCGGGCCCGCGGCCTCGCCAAGTGGTGGGACGCCGACTCCGGCCTGCGCCCGCTCGACCTCGACATCGACCGAGGGGAGCTGCTCGTCGTGCGGGGCCGGTCGGGGAGCGGCAAGAGCACGCTCGTCGGCATCCTGGCCGGCTGGTGCGAACCCGACGAGGGGACGCTCGAGTGGTGCGGCCTCGGGCCGGGGGAGTCGCCCCGGCACTGGCGCACCGTGGCCTTCGCGCCGCAGGTGCTGGCGCCGGTCACGGAGCTGAGCGTGCTCGAGAACGTGGCGTTGCCGTTGCGCGCCGGCGGTGTGCCGCGTGTCGAGGCGCTGGAGCGCGCCGCCGACGCGCTGGCCGCGGTCGACCTGAGCGAGCAGGCGCGCCGTGCCGCCGATGCCGTCTCGCTCGGTCAGCAGCAGCGCATGAGCGTGGCCCGCGCCGCCGTGGTGCGCCCGGCGTTGCTGGTGGCCGACGAGCCCACCAGCCACCAGGACGCCGGCCACATCGATGCCGTGGTGGCACTGTTGCGCGCCACGGTCCGGTCCGGCTCGGCATGCGTGGTCGTCACGCACGACCCGTCCGTGGCCGCCGTCGCCGACCGGGTCGTCGACCTCGACGCCGTGACCTGAGGATCGTCCGCCGCGCCACTCTCGGCTCCGGGTGAGACGAGGGTGTCTCACGGAGAGCCGAGAGCGGTCAGCCGCGACGGTGGGCGATCGCCGAAGCGACGAGGCGGGCGACCCGAGGCCCCGTGTGCATCACCTGCCGCCACGTGAACCGGAGCACCACCCATCCGTCGGCAGCGAGTTCGGCGTCGCGGGCGCGATCGGCCTCGAAGCGCTCTCGTGTCCGGTGGTACGCCCAACCGTCGACCTCGACGTTCACCTTCACCTCGGGGAAAGCGAAGTCGAGCTCGTGGCCACACACCACGAGGTGGAAGACCCAGCCCTCGAGGCGCTCGAGGGCGAACAGGCGCGCCCCGGCCGGTTCGAGCACGCTGTCCGGGGGCTTGCCGCCGAGCGGGAGATCGTGGAGCGCGTCCTCCAGCTGCCGCACGCCGCGGCGGCCCGGCCGGCGATGTCGGGCGAGCGCTGCCGAGACCTCGTCGACCTCGACGAGACCGGCGATGACGAAGGCCTCCAGCGTGCGGATCACCCCATCCGGGTCGGACGCACCCAGATCGAGCAGGGTCCGGATCGGGCCGGTGGCCGGAATCCCTTGGGGCTTGCGGGCGCCGAGCCCCGCCACATCGCTCGGTCGGTGCACGACGATGCCTGGCAGCCTCGAGGCGACCGTGCGTCCTGTCGTCAGGAACTCGATCGGATCGACGCCGCGCACCGGGGCACCCCACAGGAACGCGGCGGTCCGGTGCGAGGCGAGCGCGGGCCGGCGCAGCGAGAGCGACGCGGCAGCGATGCGCACGCTCGGGTCGGTCGCGTCGGCGCCGGGGAGCAGCCCGATGCTCGGTCCCATCCGTCGGAGGTCGCCGTCGGCGATCGCTCGATCGAAGCTGCGGGCGGTGCGTCCGGCGGCGACCCAGTCGGCGCGGGTGAGGAGTTGATGGTGGAGGTTGGCTCGGCGAAGGAGCCCTGGTTCGAGTGGCACGTCCATGCGTGGGAGCGGCCTCAACGATTTCGGAAGGCCTCGACGGCTCTCGGCTCCGGGTGAGACGAGGGTGTCTCACGGAGAGCCGAGAGGGGAGGCGGGGCGCTCGACGGCGGTCCGCCGGGCCGGGCACGGAACGGCCCGCCGCACGTCGCCGCGCAGCGGGCCGTTCACGCCCCGAGGATCCGATGACCCCAGATCACCTCGTCCTCGTCGGCGACCACATCGCGCATCGCCACCATGGCGACGTGGCCCCGTCGGCTCGTCGGGGGCGCTTTCCGACCATCTCCCTGCACCCGAGCATGCGCCGTGGGCGCCGCCGACCCCACCGACGCAGGACGGTGGTTCGTTCGACCTATGGCCACGTCTGCGAGGACTTTTGGCCCTTCGTGCCCCGCACCAGGGGGGCATCGCGCCCCTAGGATCTGTAGCGCGTACGGGCCGTTTCGGGCCGACCAGCGGAGGATCTGTGACCGGGACCGAGACCCTCGACGAGAGCACACGAGCGCCCGGCCTCTCGGCGCCCTGGTGGCGCTCGGCCGTGGTGTACCAGGTGTACCTGCGGTCCTTCGCCGACGCCGAGGGAGACGGCATCGGCGACCTCGAGGGTCTCATCGACCGGCTGGGCTACCTCGACCGGCTGGGCGTCGACGCGCTTTGGCTCACCCCGTGCTACCCGTCGCCGCAGGCCGATCACGGCTACGACGTCGCCGACTACTTCGACATCGAGCCGACCTACGGCGATCTGGCCACGTTCGACCGGCTGGTGGCCCTGGCGCGCGAACGCGGCATCCGGATCCTCATGGACGTGGTGCCGAACCATTGCAGCTCGCGCCATCCGTGGTTCCAGGAGGCGCTCGCCGCGGGCCCGGGTTCGCCCGAGCGCGGTCGCTACTACTTCCGTGACGGGCGCGGCCCGAACGGTGACGAGCCGCCCAACAACTGGATGGCGTGGTTCGGCGGGCGGGCGTGGACGCGCGTCATCGAGGCCGACGGCCGGCCGGGGCAGTGGTACCTGCACCTGTTCACCCCGGACCAGCCCGACTTCGACTGGACCAACCCCGAAGTCGGCGACCAGTTCGAGGAGATGCTCCGCTTCTGGTTCGACCGCGGTGTCGAGGGGTTCCGATGCGACGCGGTCATCGCGCTCGGCAAGGCGCCCGGTCTGCCGGACACCGACCCGGTACCGCCGGGCACCCGGGACGCCGACGTCGCCGGCCGCAACCAGTACACGGTGTACCGGCCCGAGGGCCACGTCGTGTGGCGGC
Organism: Actinomycetes bacterium; assembly: GCA_031423915.1. Classification (GTDB taxonomy): domain Bacteria; phylum Actinomycetota; class Acidimicrobiia; order Acidimicrobiales; family Ilumatobacteraceae; genus JANMAT01. The sequence continues at coordinate 6,479 of JANPGL010000169.1, forward strand.
GGTGGCGGGCGCTCGTGGACGAGTACGCGGCCTCCCATCCGGGGCGCGAGCCGTACCTCGTCGCCGAGGCGTACAGCCCGCGTCGTCCCGACCTGCTGCTCGAGTACCTGCGCGAGGACGAGTTCCACCAGGCCTTCTCCTTCGACCTGCTCCTGTCGCCCTGGTACGCGGAGTCGCTCCGGCAGGCCATCGACGAGTCGGTCTTCGTGGTGGGGGCCACCGGTGCGCCGCTCACCTGGACGCTGAACAACCACGACGCCCAGCGCAACGTGACCCGGTACGGCCGCGCCGATGCCACCGACCCGCATTCGTGGACCGGCAACAACCTCGTGAACTCCGACGCTCCCGTCGACCTGACGGTGGGCACGCGCCGCGCCCGTGCCGCCGCCCTGCTCACCCTCTCCCTGCCCGGCGCGGCGTACCTGTACCAGGGCGAGGAGCTCGGGCTGCCCGAGGTGCTGGACATCCCCGCCGACCGGCGGGAGGACCCGTTGTTCTGGCGGAGCGGGCAGACCGAGATCGGCCGCGACGGCTGCCGCGTGCCGCTGCCCTGGGCCCGCGACAACGAGGACGCATGCGGATTCTCGTCGGTGCGCGGCGGCACCGGCCCCTGGCTGCCGCAACCGGCCGGATGGGACTACTGGTCGGTCAGCGCCCAGGAAGAGCAGCCGGAGTCGATGCTCGAGCTGTACCGCAACGCCGTGCACCACCGCCGCTCGCGCCCCGAGCTGCGATCGGAGGCGTTCGCCTGGGTGGCGTTCGACGATCCGTCGGTGCTGGCGTTCGATCGCGCTGGCCTCCTGGTCGTCACCAACTGCAGCGGCTCGGCGTTGACGCTGGGGGTCGATCTCGTGGAGGGTCGCAAGGTGCTGATCTCGTCCGTGCCGGGCCACGACGATCCGTCGGTGCTCCCGGCCGACTGCACGGTCTGGATCGCCGCGCACTGAGGCGATGGGTCGTCAGGCGGTGCGTGGCGGCCCGGGGCGACGGCCATGGGCCGACACGGTGTGGTCGGGCAGGTGGTGGGCGGCGACGTAGCGCAGGCTGTCGGCGGCGGGGAGCGCCGGGGCATAGAGCCACCCCTGGCGGTAGTGGCAGCCGAGCCGGCCGAGCTCGGCGTGCTGGGCCTCGGTCTCGACGCCTTCGGCCACGCACACGAGGCCGAGGCCGTCGGTGAGGCTGACGATGGCGGCGACGAGTCCGGTGGCCGTCGGGTCGACCCCGAGGCCGCTCGTGAACCGGCAGTCGATCTTCAACGTGTGGATGGGCAGCTCGAGCAGGTGGGACAGGCTCGAGTAGCCGGTGCCGAAGTCGTCGATGGCCACCTGGAAGCCACGTCGGCGCACGGCCACGAGCGCTTCGACGGCGCCCCGGTCGATCCGCAGCAGGTCGCTCTCGGTGATCTCGAGGCACACGACGTCGGGGGCCACGCCGTGCTGGCGGGTCATCGCCACGAGGTCGCCGACGAAGCGGGGCCGGGTGATCTGTCGCGGGGTCACGTTGATGTGCATCACGAGCGACGGCGCCACCTGTGCCATGGCCGCGGCCTGACCGAGCGCCTGGTCGAGCACGAGCGCGTCGACGAGGTCGTCCATGCCCGCGAACGCCATGAGCGGGAGGAACGCCCCGGGGGCCACGATGCCGCGGCGCGGGTGCTCCCAGCGCAGCAGCGCCTCGAAGCCGACCACGTGGCGGGTCTCATCGACGACCGGCTGGAACCAGCAGCGCAGCTCGTCGTGTTCGACGGCCCGGGTCAGTTCGTCGATGAGCGCGCGGCGCTCGCCGGTCATGGTCCCGACCGGCACGGCCGGGTCGGTCCGCCGGCGGCGCGCCTCGTTCAGGTGCGTGTCGGCGTCGGCGACCAGCCAGTCGATGGCCGTGCCGGCGGGACCGTGCGCCGTGCCGTAGGTGCACGAGACCCGCAGCTCGTGGCCGGCAGCCTGCACCGGGTCGGCCAGTGCGGCCTCGACCCGGGTGCGGACGTGATCGAACACCGCCGGCCCGTCGGCCACCGACGCGATGAGGAACTGGTCGCCGCCGTGGCGGGCCAGCAGATCGGTGCTACGGACGGCGTGCTGGAGGCGACGGGCCACCGTGGCGAGCACCTCGTCGCCGACGTCCTCGCCGAGCAGGTCGTTGATGGCGGTGAAGCGGTCGAGGTCGAGGACGAGGACGCCGACGAGGTCGTCGGTGCCGGCCGCGAGGTCGACGGCGGCCTCGAAGAAGCCTGCCCGGTTGAGCAGCCCGGTCAGCGGATCGTGACGCGCGAGGTACTCGGCGCGATCCCGGGCGGCGCGCAAGCCGAACGCCAGCTGGCCCGACACCAGGTAGCCGCGGATCAGCGGGTCGTCGCACAGGTCGGTGACGGTGGCGTCGACCGGCACCTCGGTGCCGTCGGCGTGGATCATGGCGAGGTCGAGCGCCACCTGGTTGGCGGAGCCGGCGGTGGGGAACAGCGCGAGGACACGCTCGACGTCGGCGGGTGCCACGAAATCGAACAGGCTCAGCCCGGCGAGCCGGGACGGGTGGTACCCGAGGACGCGGGTCACCGCGCCGTTCACGGACCGCACGGTGCCGTCGGGGTCGACGATGGCGAGCATGCTGCCCGACAGGTGGACGGCGGCCGCGGTGAGGGCGTCGTCCGAGGTGAGCTCGAGCGCCTTGCGGTCCGTCACGTCGCGCCCGACGATCACGTAGCCGCCGACCATCGGGTCGCCCCGGCGGTCGATGCCGCGCACCTCCCAGCGGGTCCAGGTGCCGTCGCCGGTGCGGAGACGTACCTCGGCGAGTCGCCCGACCTCCATGCCCTCGAGGCTCGACAGCGCGCCGAGCGCGAACTCGAGATCGTCGGGATGGACCACTTCGACGATGGAGATGCCCAGCTCCTCGGTGAGCGGGCGGCGCAGTGACCGGTCGCAGGCCGGGTTGGCGTACCGGAGCGTGCCGTTCGGGTCGAGGACGATGACGGGGTCGGGGACGGCGTCGAGGACGGCGGCCAGCTCTGGCGAACTGCCGTCCATCCGACCTCCTCGCCCGTGTGTCGTGTCCGCGTTCGTACGGTATGAGGTCGGTCCGGGTGGTGCGGTGTTGAGGACGCCGGCGGAATCACGCCACGCGCGACGACAGCTTTCGCCACAACGCACGGTAGGTCGGGTGTTCGAGGCCGATGCCTACGTAGCCCGAGGCCACCAGCTCACGGTGGAAGCGCGGCAGGTTGCGCATCGGGATGCCGCTGTCGCAGTGGTGCGCCAGGTGCCAGCCGATCCAGTACGGCACCAGGCAGAACCGGGCCAGGGGGTGCTGGCGGACCGAGTGGGTCGTGCGGCGGCGGTCGTCGGAGCGCTCCATGCCGCCGTGCTCGGCGATCGAACGGAGCCGGTTGATCACCCGCCACACCGTCAGGTAGGGGGCCAGCCACAGCAGCCAGTACGCGAGCGGGTACCCGGCGGCCAGTGCGGCGAGGGCCAGCACGGCCTGCACGGCGAGGATGCGGCGGATCGTGCGACGGCTGCGCGGGTCGGGCGAGCGCAACGCTCGGAGCTGGGCTCGCAGGAGCTTGCCGCCGGTGCGGCCGGTTGCGTCGCGCACGAGCTTGCGTCGCAGCGACGCCCGCGTGATCGGGTACCCGGCGTAGAGCGCCAGGTCGGGCTCGTCGGGTCCGAACTCCTCGCGGTGGTGCGCCATGTGGACGCGTCGGTAGGCGTCGGTGTTCGTGAGGGACGGGTAGCCGAGGAGCCAGCGGCCCGCGAGGTCGTTGGCCCGCTTGTCGGCGAACAGGAGCCGGTGGGCCGCCTCGTGCATGAGGGCGGCGAACTGGGCATGGGCCCGACCCATGAGCAGGAAGGCGACGGCCCAGACGAGCGGCTGGTGGGAGGCGCAGGCCAGGACGACGATGCCGAGGGTCTGGCCCCAGCAGCTCGCGACCGAGAGGGCGTTGCGCCCCGACGGGATGCGGCGCAGCGCGTCGCGCAGCGCAGGCCGAGGGCGCCCCAAAAGCAGCACGTTGCTGCCTCCAACGGGCATGGTGAGCAGCTCCGTGTCAAGCACCATGGTGGCAACCACCAAG
>JANPGL010000170.1:0-13171 GCA_031423915.1 Actinomycetes bacterium
TGGTGCTCGACGGCGGGGCGCTCGTGGCGCTCGGCGAGGAGGACGCGGAGTGACCACGATCAGCCCCACCGAGGCCGAGGTGCTGGCCCGCGTGGGCCACCGCTTCCCCGGTGGCACCTATCGCATCCAGCACTGGGAGAACTACCTCCTCACCGATTGCACGGGCGCAGAGCAGCTGCCCGACGGCATCGTGCACCCCATCGCCCTGTTCCACGTACCGATCCTCGGAGCCGGCACCTCGATCACCGAGCTGTTCGCGCTCGGCGGTGCCGCCGCCATGTCGGGCACGGTCGGGCTCGAGAGCTACGACTGGGAGTACGACGAGCCCCTTCGGGAAGACGTCGACTACCGCATCGAGGGTGGCATCGTCGAGGCCGAGCGGCACACGAGCGACACCGGCCAGGTGTACGACGCCGTGGCCTTCCAGATCGACCTGCACGATGGCGACCGCCGCGTGGCCCGCATCACCAACCGCTGGCGCTTCCGCCGCACGACGGGAGCGTCCTCGTGAACATCGGCATCGGCGACGAGATCCCGGGCTGGGACATGGCCTCGGTCCAGGCGGCGCGCATGCGCACCATGGCCGCCATCCTGCGCGACCCCTACCCGGTCCACTGGGACCGCCAGTCCAACGAGCGGATCGGGTTCGGCGGGCGCGTCATCAACCAGGGCCCGCTCAACCTCGGCTACATCGTGAACATGCTGCACGCCTGGACGGGGCCGACGAGCGTGCGTCGGCTCACCGTGAAGTTCGGTGCACCGGTGCTCGACGAGGACCGCGTGACCGCCAAGGGCCGGGTCACCTCCATCGACGAGGTGAACGGGGAGCGCCGGGCCACGTGCGAGGTGTGGCTCGAGCGCGACGGTCAGGCCATCGTCACGGGGAGTGCCGTCGTCGGGCTGCCGTAGCGCCCGTCAGAAGACGAGCAGGCCGACGACGGCGAAGTGACACAGGCCGGCCAACACGGTGGCCAGGTGCCAGATCTCGTGGTACCCGAACGTGCGCGGCCAGGGATTCGGCCGGTTGAGCGCCAGGACCGGGATGCCGATCGTGTAGAGCAGCCCGCCGGCCACGAGGAACGCCAGCTCCGTGCCCGTGAGCGAATGCACAAGGGCGGGCGCCGTGATGACCGCGGCCCACCCGAGCCCCGGGTACAGCGCGTGCTGGAGCACCTTGAACCGGTGGAACGCGAACTGCTTGAGCCCGATGCCGATGGCGGCCACGGTCCAGACCACGCAGAGCAACGGGACGCCCCACGGCTTGGGCAGCGCCAGCAGGCAGATCGGCGTGTAGGTGCCGGCGATGAGCACGAAGATCATCGAGTGGTCCATGCGCTGCATGATCCGGCGGGCCCGCGGGGTTCGAGCCAGGCGGTGGTAGGCGGCCGAGGTGCCGAACCCGGCCAGTAGACCGACGGCGTAGATGGCGGCCGCCACTCGGGCAGACGCATGGTTGGCTCGCAGGATGAGCACGAGTCCACCCGGGACTGCGGCCGCGAAGGCGGCGGTGTGGAGCCAGCCGCGCCAACGGGGATACAGAACCGGCGCCACGCTGGGAAGTGTCACGGCCGCCATGACTCGACCTTAGGGGTGAACTGCCCGCTTCGGGCGTCGGGGTGGCAGACGTCTCGCATGCCGTTCCATCGGCATCCGACGGCACGAGGTTGATACCCCGGCGGCTGGGGCCGCGTTCCGCCGCTGTGCCATCATGACCGTCAGGTCGGGGGGCGCCTGTGGGGGGTGTCCGCGCACGAGGGGGAAACCATGTCCACAACGAACGGTTCCGGGACCACCGAGTACGACGTCGTGGTGGTCGGCGCCGGCTTCGCCGGCATGTACCTGCTGAAGCGGCTGCGCGACCTGGGCATGTCGGCCCGGGTGCTCGAGACCGGGCACGACGTGGGCGGCACCTGGTACTGGAACCGGTACCCCGGGGCCCGCTGCGACGTCCACAGCGTCGACTACTCGTACTCGTGGGATCCCGAGCTCGAACGCGACTGGGAGTGGTCGGAGAAGTACGCACCCCAGCCCGAGATCCTCCGCTACGCCCAGCACGTGGCCGACAAGCACGACCTGCGCCGGGACATCGAGTTCAACACCAAGGTCACGTCGGCGGCGTGGGACGACGTCGCCAAGCGGTGGTCGATCAGCACCGCGACGGGCACCACGCTCGGCGCCAAGCACTACGTGATGGCCACCGGGTGCCTCTCGGTGCCAAAAGAGGTCGACATCGACGGCACCGACCGGTTCAAGGGTGACGTGTACTTCACCAGCCGTTGGCCCCACGAGGGCGTCGACTTCACCGGCAAGCGCGTCGCCGTGATCGGCACCGGTTCGTCGGCCATCCAGTCGATCCCGATCATCGCCGGCCAGGCCTCCCAGCTGACGGTGTTCCAGCGCACGCCGAACTTCTCGATGCCGGCCAACCACGGTGCCAACGACCCCGAGCGGCTGGCCCAGCGCAAGGCCGATCCGTTGGCCTTCCGCGAGGCGGCGCGCTGGTCGCTCGGCGGTGTGCCGGTCGCCCCGTCGACCGAGAGCGCTCTCGCCGTGTCGGACGAGGAGCGCAACGCCCGCTACGAGTACGAGTGGAACCACGGCGGCATCATCTCCATCATCGGGTCGTACGCCGATCACATCGCCAACCCCGCCGCCAACGAGCTCCTGTCGGAGTTCGTCCGCAACAAGATCCGGGGCATCGTCGACGACCCCGAGGTGGCCGAGCTGCTGTGCCCGAAGGGCCATCCGATCGGCACCAAGCGCATGTGCGTCGACACGAACTACTTCGAGACGTACAACCTGCCTCACGTCCGGCTGGTCGACCTCCGCACGCACCCGATCGCCACGATCACCGAGGCGGGCGTCGATCTGGTCGACGAGTCCCTCGAGTTCGACGCCATCGTGTTCGCCACCGGCTTCGACGCCATGACCGGCGCCGTGGTGAGCGTCGACATCACCGGGCGCGACGGCCGGACGCTGAAGGACGACTGGGCGGCCGGTCCTCGCACGTACCTCGGCCTGATGGCCGAGGGCTTCCCGAACCTCTACATGATCACCGGTCCCGGCAGCCCGTCGGTGCTCTCCAACATGATGGTGTCGATCGAGCAGCACGTCGACTGGGTGGCCGACACGCTCGAGCGCCTGCGCGCCGAGGGCACCGAGACGATCGAACCGACGACCACGGCCGTCGACGGTTGGGTGACGCACAACAACGACGGCGCCAACATCACGCTGTTCCCGCAGGCGAACTCGTGGTACATGGGCGCCAACGTGCCCGGCAAGCCGCGTGTCTTCCTGCCCTACGTGCGGGGCGTCGCCCGCTACCGCGGGGCCTGCAACGTGGTCGTCGACAAGGACTACCTCGGCTTCGTGCGCACCGGCTCGTACGGCACGAAGGCGAACGACGGCGTGCTGCGCCGCGTCCAGCCCGACGTGACGATCATGCTCGAGATGATGGCCGAGATGAACCTGCCCCCGGTCGAGTCGATGTCGGCCCCCGATGCCCGCGCCTTCTTCGAGGCCGGCGCGGCGGTTCGCGCGCCGGGGCCCGAGGTGGGCGAGATCGTCGACGGCACGTACCCCGGCGCGGCCGGCGAGCTCGGCTACCGGCTGTACCGGCCGGCGACCCCCGGCCCGCACCCCGTGGTCGTGTACTACCACGGCGGTGGTTGGGTGCTGGGCGACACCACGTCCGACGATCCGTACTGCCGCGACCTGTGCGTGCGGTCCGGCGCCATCATCGTGTCGGTCGACTACCGGCACGCCCCCGAGACCCGGTTCCCGGGTCCGGTCGACGATGCCTTCGCCGCCCTGCAGTGGGTGTCGGCGAACTCGGCGGCGCTCGGTGGCGACGGCGGCCCCGTGGCCGTGTCGGGCTGGAGCGCCGGTGGCAACCTGGCCGCCGTGGTGTGCCAGCTCGCCCGTGACGCCGGCGGCCCGGCCATCGCCGGCCAGCTGCTGCTGACCCCGGTGACCGACGGCTCGATGGCCACCGGGTCCTACGGCGAGAACGGCGACGGCTTCGTGCTGACCGCCGGGCTGATGAAGTGGTTCTTCGACCACTACGTCGACGAGAAGGACCGCACCGATCCGCGGGTGGCGCCCCTGCACGGCAACCTCGCCGATCTGCCGCCGGCGTTCATCGTGGCCGGCGAGTTCGACCCGCTGCGCGACGAAGGCATCGCCTACGCCGACGCGCTCAGCGCGGCGGGCAACGACGCCACGCTGCTGCTGGCCCGGGGCCACATCCACACGTCGGTCACCGCGGTCGACATGATGCTGTCGGGCGCCGCCGTGCGCGCCGACATGGCCGAGGCCCTCAAGGGCTTCTTCGCCAAGGTGCCCGCCTGACGTCGGTCCACCGATCGTCTACCGCCGGGACGGTCGTGGTCGGCCCGGAGACATCGGCTCGCAGCGGTCAGGGCCGCGGCGGGCCGAAGGTGTCGACCACCGGCGTCGAGCGGGTGCGGTCGAGATAGCGCATCGTCTCCGCCGCCAGCCGGTCGAAGTCGCGCTGCTCCTTGGTCGCCCTGCGCCGGCCGCCTCGATCCCGCGTCGCCCAACGGTCCGGGTCGCCGCCGTTGAGCTTCAGGAACTCGACGGCGTTGGCCATGCTTCGCTGCCGCGTGCGCTTCATGGGCGTCGGGTCGGCCGCGGCCCCGGCGCCGTGAGTCGCCCCGACGGAACCTTGAACGCACCGTGCCGATCGACAGAGACTCGACCCGGCCCCGTCTGTGTCGGTCGCCCGGTGGCTCAGCGCCCGCTGCGATGAGCGGCGAAGAACGTGAAGAGCGCCGCGGTGGCGTCGATCTGCGTCGTCGTGGCCCCGAGCGTGTCGTCATCGCCGGCGGCGGCCGCCACGGGCGATCCCGGCCACGTGTGACCGCCACCTTGGATGATCGTCAGCCGCACCTCGGCCTGTCCGGCGCAGCCGCCCCAGGTGCGCGTGGTCACGTCGGCGCCGATGACCGCGTCCACTGGCGGTCGTGCGCAGCCGTCCTGGGTCGCCCACGCCTCGGCGTTGCGCTCGCTGCTCGCCAGCGCCACGCGCTTGTCCGCCGAGCCGTGCATGATCCACACCGACGCCGCTGGCGCAGCTCGGCACTGGTCCACGCCGTGGAACGAGCCGCCGACCATGCCGTACGCGGCGAACCGAGAGCCGGCGCGACAGGCGACGAGACCCGCGAGCGCGGCACCCGTCGCCATCCCGACGACGTACGTGCGGGCCGGGTCCGCGCACGCCGTCGTAGCCAGGTCGTCGACCAACGCCACGAGGAACTGGACCTCGATCTCCTCGAGTCGCCACCGCCCGGCGAGCGCGTCGGGTGCCACCACGATGGTGTCGGACTCGGTCGCTGACGTCGTCGCTCCCGTGTAGGTGAGCATCCGGTCGCCGGTCGTGCGGCTGCCGTGCAGGAGCACCACGAGCGCAAGCCGCCGCGCCGCCGTGCCCATCGACGGGACGACGACCGAGTAGGTCCGGGTCTCGCCGGCCACCACGATCGAGCGCTGGCTCGTGCCCTGGGGCAGCACCGGTGCGCAGGAACCGTCGGCCGCCGCAGGGACGGCCGGCGCGGCGACGGGCGCCGACGCCACCGTGGACGTCGTGGTCGTGGCGACGCCGCCGACCGCCCTCGTCCGATAGCTGGAGTCGGCGCAGCCCGAGGCGACCAGACTGGCGAGCAGGAGCAGGGGCACGAGCCGACGACGCATCCCACTCAGGTACCGATCGGCTCCGCCACGGTCAAGTGAACACTTGGCGGGCGTCGGCGCGCACCTGTGCGGCGGTCACCTGGGCAGTACCACGATCTTGGCGCGTGCGTGCCCGGTGCCGAGCTCGGCGATCCCCGCGGCCACGCCGTCGAGCCCGATCACTCGATCGACGGCGGGCGTGACGGTGCCGGCGGCGAGCAGCTCGCCCAGGAACGTCAGGTCGTCGACGTTCGGAGACTCGGTGAACCGGTGGAACGTGGCGTCGCTCCGGCGCAACGCGATGGCCTTGCGCGCCAGCTGGGGCAGTGGGCCCAGCCACCGGTTCTCCTTCGGGCCGGTGATGGCCACGTAGCGAGCGCCGGGGCGGAGCATGCTCACGCAGTCGGCGGCCGAGCGGTTGCCGACGTTGTCGAACATGACGTCGAAGCGGGCGCCTCCGGGCACGACGTCGGTGGTGGTGTAGTCGATCACCTCGGCGGCGCCGAGCGAGCGGACCAGCTCGACGTTGCGCGTGCTGCACACCGCCGTGACCTCGGCGCCGAGCGCCACGGCGATCTGCACGGCGAACGTGCCGACGCCGCCGGCGGCGCCGTTCACGAGCACCCGGTCGCCCGGTTGCACACGGCCGTGGGTGCGCAGGCCCTGGAGGGCCGTCAGGCCGGCCACCGGCGTCGCCGCGGCAGCCTCCACCGTCACGCCGGGCGGCACCAGGACGACGTTGGCGGCCTTCACCGCCACGTAGGGCGCACACCCGCCGCCGGCGCACTGACCGAACACGACGTCGCCGGGCCGCAGCTGACCGGCGCTCGCCCCGACCGCTACGACGGTGCCCGCCACGTCGGCACCGGGGATGGTCCGCCCAGGACGGCGGAGGCCCGCGATCAGGCGCATGAAGTACGGCGTGCCGGTGACGAAGTGCCAGTCGAGGGCGTTGAGCGACGACGCCGCCACGCGCACGACGACCTCGCCGTCGCCGGGCACGGGGGTGGGCACCTCGTCGATCGAGAGCACCTCGGGCAGGCCGTAGCGGCGGTGGATCACCGCCCGCATCGTGGCGGGCACGGCGGCGGGCACCGTGGCGGTCTCGGCGGTGGATCGGGTGGTCATGAGAGGGTGGCTCCTTCGCTGCGTACGCTGTACGTTCTAGAACGTACAGCGTACGTCGTCAAGGATGTTTCGAGGACGACCAAGGACGGCACCGATGCGGACAACCCAGATCGCCCCGACGCGGGAGCCGCTGGACCGCGCCCGCATCGTGGCGACCGGTGTGGCCCTCGCCGACGACGACGGGGTCGGCGCGCTGAGCATGCGGAACCTGGCGCGCCGCCTCGGCTTCGAGGTGATGTCGCTCTACAACCACGTGGCCAGCAAAGACGAGCTGCTGGCGCTCATGGTCGACGCCGTGGCGGCCGAGATCGACCCTCCGTCGCCCGACGATGCGCCATTGGCCGCCGTGCGAGCCCAGGCGATCGCCACGCACGACGCGCTGGTCCGCCACCGGTGGGCACCCGTGCTGTGGCTGCGGTACCTCCCGGGTCCGGCCCGCACCCGCCTGATGGAGGACCTCCTACGGCTGCTCGCCACGAGCGGCCTCTCCCCCGACCTGGCCCACCACGGGTTCCACGCGGTCAACAACCATGTGCTCGGCTACACGCTGCAGCAGCTCGAGATGACGCTCGGTCGGGCCGACCCCGAGGCGACCGCCCGAGAGTTCCTGGCGGGCATCGACGGCGCCTACCCGCACATGGCGGCGCACGTGCGCCAACACCTCGACGGCGACACGGCCAGGAGCTTCGAGCTCGTGCTCGACCTCATCCTCGACGGGCTCGTCCGCCTCGACGCGACGCACTGACGGAGCCGATGGGCGCCGCGCCGGGACGGTCTGCCACCATCGGGCCATGGTCGCCACCAACCGCCGTGTCGTGCTCGCCCGCCGTCCTCAGGGTCAGGCGACGCCGGACTGCTTCACCATCGAGGAGGAGCCGCTGCGCTCCCTCGAACCGGGTGAGGTACGGGTCGCCGTGGAGTACGTGTCCGTGGACGCCGGCACGCGCACGATGCTGCGCGGCGAGGGGTTCCACCTGCAGGTCGGGCTCGGCGAGACCGTGCGGGCCGGCGGTGTGGGCACCATCGTCGAGAGCGCGGCGGCGGGCTGGGACGTCGGTCAGGCGGTCCGCGGTGGACTCGGCGTCCAGACCTTGGCCACCGTCACGCCGTCGGTGTTGGCACCGGTCGATCGCACGGTCGGACCGCTCAGCCTGCACCTCGGCGCGCTCTCCGGCTCGACGGGCGTGACGGCGCACATCGGCGTGCGCGCCATCGGCAGACCGGGCCCTGGCGACACGTTCGTGGTGTCGGCCGCCGCTGGTGCCGTGGGCTCGATCGCCGGCCAGATCGCCAAGCGCGACGGCGCGCGAGTGATCGGCATCGCCGGCGGACCGGCCAAGGTGGCGCACGTCGTCGATGTGCTCGGCTTCGACGCAGCGATCGACTACAAGAACGACGACCTGTCGGCCCGCCTGCGCGAGTTGTGCCCCGATGGCGTGGACGTGTTCTTCGACAACGTCGGCGGCGCCGTGCTCGACGCCGTCCTCGACCAGCTGGCGATGCGAGCCCGCGTCGTGCTGTGTGGGGCCGTGTCGCAGTACGACGACATGGACCACGTGGTCGGGCCCTCGATGTACCTGCGGCTGGCCGAGCGCCAGTCACGCATGGAGGGCTACGCCTACTTCCACTTCCCCGAGCTCATCGGCCCCGCCACCGAGGAGCTGGCCGGCTGGGTGCGCGACGGTTCGTTGAAGGTCACCGAGCACGTGCTCGACGGCATCGAGCAGTACCCCAACGCGCTGCAGTTCATGTTCAATGGCGGCAACACGGGCAAGCTGCTGGTCAAGATCGGCTGACCGGATGACCGCCAGCGACGGTCAGTCCGCCCACGGCGCGGAGTTCACCGACACGTAGAGCATCGAACCGTTGGCGGCGACACTGTTCATCATCGGCGACCCGAAGGGCGAGCGGCTTGCCCACACCGTCGCACCGGTCGACGTCGACAACGCGCCGATGGTGCTCTCCCACAGGAATACCACCAGGGTGCCCGCCACGATCTGTGGCTCACCGGCGAAGTCGGGTCCCGTCGCCCGCGTCCAGCGTGTGGCGCCCGTGGTGACGTCGTACGCCACCACCTCGGGCGACGACGTCCGCACCACCACGACGCCGTCGCCGATGGCCCACAGGTCCCCGTAGGAGGGCAGGCCGGGCCGGGACCACAGGGGTGTGCCGTCGCGCAGGGAGACGGCGATCACCCCGGCCGAGTCGGGAGACTGCCGCGACGGGTACCCCACGGCCACTCCGTCCGATCCCGTGGGATGGTCGAGTGCGTCGGCACGCCACAGCTCGCGACCGTCGGCCGCGTCGATGGCCACGAGACCTCGCCGGTCGGAGCCGAGGACGGGTAGCAGCACGACCTCGCCAACGACCGCGACCGGCGATCGTGCGACTCCCGTTCCCGCCTGGTCCTGCACCCACAACCCGAGCGACCATCGCGTCGCACCGGTCGCCCGATCGACGCCGCGGACGCCGCTGATGGACGCCAGGACCACCGTGGTGGCCGTGTTGGCGATCGGCGCTACGGGAGTGGCGGGCGGACCCGACTGCGGGGGCCCGACGGCCACGGAGGGCAACGTCGATGTGGGGAGCATCCGCTCGGCCTCCGACAACCGCCAGCGCTCCTCACCCGTTCGGGCGTCGACGCCGATCACCGCCGTGGCCGAGCCGTCCGCCACCTGCAGGACGACCGTGCCGCGACCGGCCACCGGACCTTCCGGCCAGCCCCAGACGCCCCGCACCGTGGGTCGTGTCCACAGGACCCGCCCGTCGAGCGCATCGAACGCCGCGACCGTCGTTGTCTGGTCGCGCAGGATCGACGCGACCACCACGGTGTCCTCCGTGGCGCCGAGCAGGTATCGCCAGGCTTCGGCGGTGGAACAGGTCGACCAGGCGACGTCGCCGGTCGCCAGGACGAGCCCGGCGACTGCCGGCGTCGCACCGTCACCGACCAGGCACGGCACGAAGGCCTCGGTCCCGTGGGACCCCTCGATCGAGGTGCCCGTCGTCGCCGGCACGTCGGCCGGCGCGGTGGTCACTGGCGCCGTGGTGCTCGGCGCGGTCGTGACGACGGTCGACGCTGCGGGTGTCGTGCTGGCCGGGGATGCGTCCGGGCGAGAGCCGCCTCCGCCGCACGCGGCGACCACCACGAACGGCAGGATCGACAGGATCGTGCGGAGCGATCGGGTTCTCACGACTCCATCGTCAGCCCTGCACGGGGGGCGTCAACGGCCGATCGACCCGTCGGTGGACGGAGAATGGCAGACCCGGTCGCCAACGGATGCGGACGGGCTCCCCCGTTCGGGGCCATGGAGGCGATGCCGACGGGTCTCGGCGGCGCGTCGAAGGCGGGCTCCGTGTCGACCTGCGCCATGAGCGCGCAGCGTCCACCCGAACCCCATCGTTCGCCAGAGCCCCAGGTCCCGCGCGCCGCGCTGGCCGTTCGTCCCTACCCCGTAGCCGGTGGTGGACGGACGATGATCGTGGAGGCGGTCATGGACAGCGACACCCGAGTCCCGTCGACGGACGCTCCGCCGGGTGCGGCGAACGCCATCGGATCGTGGGTGATGGCACCGGACGGCTGCTCGTACTGGTGGGACGGCGCCAGCTACACGCGCCGAGCTCGTCCCTCCGGTGACGGGTGGACGTACGAGGAGCTGCGGCGGTGGCACAACCATTTCGCAGGCTGGGCGCTCGCGATTGGCATCGTCAACGTGTTTCTGACGCTCAGCGCCCTGGGGGTGGTCTTCGGACCGATCGGGATCCTGCTCGGCGGGATCGGCCTGCGTCGGGCGGAGGAGCACGCGCCGCCGTACAGCAACGGCAACGAGTCCGGCCGGCGCATGGCGATCACGGCCATCGTGCTCGGCGTCATCGGGCTCCTGATGGGACTCGCCTGGGTGGCCATTTTCGCGGCCGATCCGGACTTCGAGATGTGACCACCCTCGGGCGGCTCCCGACGTGCCCTCCCCTCGTCACGGCTGCCGTTGTGACGCGGGCTGGAAGAGTTCGATGGGGTTTCCGGACGGGATCGTCCGTGATGACCCGGTCGAAGCGCTGACGCACGACGCGTCGACAAGTTCCGTCAGCTCGCCGACTCGGCGATCACCGCGGCCGAGCGGAGGATCTCCGGCGGCGCTTCCATGGAGGTGCACTCCATCGATCGTGGTTGATGTGATCCACGGACGACGATCGTCCGCTCCTGCGCACACCACCGACGGCGTGGGCGCCTCCCACTCCCTCGACCCGACCGACGAGCACGCGCGGCCTACGGGCACAGCGTCGTCGAGTACGGCGGCGACGCCCGGCGGTAGCAGATGTAACCCCACGTCGCCTTGTCGACGCGGAACGTCAGGTCGCTCTGCGGCACCAACCGGACCTCGTAGTGGACGCCGGCGACCGAGTCGTCCAGGAACCCGTCGGCGTCGATGACGACGTTGTACGGCACCTCGCTCTCGCCCTCGGGGGTCGAGCGGATCAGCATCGTACGACGGTCGCCGCCCGTGAAGGCGATGGCGAGGAGCACCGGCGAGCTCGCGACGGGTGCGGTCGGTCCGAGCGACGCGACGGCAACGTTGAACGCCGTCGTGGCGATGGTGCCGTTGGCCCCCGGCCGTCCGGGCATCGGCAGGTCGGCGGAGATCATCAGCGGTGGACACGGCGCCGGGGTCCCGCCAGCGGTGGTGCCAGGGAACCAGCCCATGACGTCGACGATCACCTCGACCGGGCCGCCCTCGTTGTGGATCGATACCTGACCGGCGGCGCCGAGCCCGACGAGGACGCCGTTGGCGACGGTCTGGCCCGGCTGGTAGTTCAGCTTCGACGCGAGCGGTTGCGGCGCGCCGGCGGGCCACATGGTGAGGTACCCGGCGCGCTCCTCGGCATCGGTGACCGTGAGGTTCAGCACGGCGGCGCCGACGTCGGACGCCGGCACCCCGGCGCGACCGGCGACGGTGAGGGTACGGGTCTCGGATCCGCCGAGGTACAGACCGCAACTGCCGGTCCCGTCGCGTGTGTCGAGCAGTCGGGACGGTTGCACGCTGGTGAACCCACCGGAGAACCAGCCCATGAGGTCGACGATAACGTCGGTCGTGCCGCCCACGTTGGTGATGGAGATGCCACCGCCGGAACCCAGACCGACGATTGCCGTCGTGGCGGTGGTGTCGCCTCGAGCGAAGTTCACGGTCGACGTCCCGGGCCACGGCATGCTGTCGGGCCACGCCGCCACGAAGCCGGCTGCGGTCGGGTTGGTGACCGTCACGGTCACCGCCACGGCCGTTGCGCCGACGGGCGGCACGACGGAACCGGCGATGTTGAGCGCGCGCGTCTCACCCGAGCCGAAGCTGGTGGTCGTGCGGGTATCCAGCAGCCGTGTGGGCGCCACCCCGACGAACCCGTCGCTGAACCAGCCGGTCACGTCGACCACGACATCGGCGCGACCGAGCGCGTTGCGCACCGCGATCCGCCCGGCGGCGTCGACACCGGTGACGACCGCGTTGGCCCGCACCTCGCCGGCGACGAAGTTCAGGTTCGACGTGGGCGGCGCGGCCTGACCGGCCGGCCAGACGGTGAGGAAGCCGGGCGCGCTCGGGTTCACCACGGTCACGTTCAGGGCCACGGCGACCATGCCGGTCGCCGGCACACCGGTCGTGCCGGCGATGGGGAGGATCCTCGTCTCCGCCGCAGCGAGGGTCGCCCCGCCCAATCCGGTGCGGGTGTCCATCACCCGCGAGGGGGCGATGGGGTGGAAGCCCGGCGTCACGGGCACGGCGCCCGCGGCACGGGCGCCGACCACGGGCAGGACCCACCCGAGCAGAAGTGACACCAGGACCGCGACCAGCGGCACCCGACGGGGGTCGGACCAGAGGGACGGGCGAGCCATGGCACAGCTCCGATCGCTCGAGGTCGCGCCACGCGACCGCTCCCCCAAGCGTCACCCCGACGCCGTAACGCCTGCAGAGACCAAGGACAACACCCGAGGGGACCTACGGACCGGCGGGCCCGCGCGGCCTCGCCCGGTTCGGCGCCTCTCCACGATCTCTGCCAGGACGGTCACCTGGTCGTCCTGAGCGGCCGCAGCGAGCACCTCGGGTCGACCGACGATGCGACACCGCTGAGCAGGGACTTCGTGGTGGAGCACCTGGGACAGCATTCGCACCCTTGCACCCCTGGTGAAGACGCAGGTGGGAGCCCGCCGAGCCTGTCTGAGCAGCTAGCGAGCGTCCCACCGCACCAACGCCGCCTGACAGGTTCGACCTGTCAGCCACCTACCGAGGCCAAACCGTCAGCCGGGTACCGGGGCTTGACACCTGGCAGAGATCGTGGAGAGGCGCCGAACCGGGCGAGGCCGCGCAGG
>JANPGL010000171.1:0-7913 GCA_031423915.1 Actinomycetes bacterium
AATTTTAAAGTTTGGATCATGGGTTGCGTCTACAACATCCGACCGGTCCGCTCGAAGGACCTCCCGTACTTCGACGTGCTGTCGGAGTCGGTGAACAACCCCCTTCGCATGCTGGGCGGCTGGTACATGACGGGCATCGCGGCGCTGCCCCCCATGTCGCTGCTGCTGAGCTACTGGATGGTGGGCTGCTACTTCATGGCCATCAAGCGCTACGCCGAGTACCGGGACCTGGGCGATCCCGATCGGGCCGCCGCCTACCGCAAGTCGTTCCGCTTCTACACGCTCGATCGGCTGCTCGTGTCGATCGTGTTCTACGGCTCCGCCGCCATGCTGTTCCTCGGCGCCTTCATCATGCGCTACCGGCTCGAGCTCATCCTGTCGTTCCCGCTCGTCGCGCTCGTCATGGCCCTGTACCTCGGGCTCGCCTTCAAGACCGAGAGCGCCGTCATCAACCCCGAGAAGCTGTACCGGGAGCCGAAGTTGATGGCGGCCGTGCTCACCTGTGCCGTGGCCATGGCGCTGCTCATGATCATCGACATCCCCGTGCTCGACACGATCTTCAAGCCGTCCGGGCTCACCCGGATCGGCTGACGGGCACCGTGGGCACCGTGTCGGTCGCCACCGACGACACCGGCCGGCGACCGGGCACGGCGGGCCGACGCAAACCCGTGCGCGTCCTGTTCCTGCACACGGCCACGCTCCCGCCCCTCGGCGCCGACGTCTGGGTTCATGCCCGCATCATGGAGTCGCTCGACCGGTCCACCCACGAGGTCGTGGCCGCCTGCACGTACGGCCCCGCGAACGATCGCACCGCCGTGTACCGCGAGCTGCACGGTCTGGTGGGCGTCGAGCTGCGGTCGGCCGAGCTCGGTCCCGAGCTGTCGTACCGGTCCCGCGCCGAACAGCGGCGCGCCATCGTTCGCACCATGCGGGCGCCGTTCACGATCGCCCAGCTGGCCTGGCTCGTCCGGCGCCGCCGGATCGATGTCGTGCACACGAGCGATCGACCGCGCGATGCCGCCGCGGCCCTGGCCATCGCCCGACTCGGCGGCGCACGGTGCGTGATCCACGTCCACGTGGCCTGGGGCGAGTGGATGTCGGGCATGCTGAAGCGGTCGCTGCGTCAGGCCGACGCGCTCGTGGGGGTGTCGGAGTTCGTGGCGCGCACCCTGGTGGACAGCGGCCACGACCCGGCCCGCGTGCACGCGGTGCTCAACGCCGTCCAACTCGAGCGCTGGCATCCGGGTGAGGGTCGTGGCGATGCCCGCGCCGCACTCGGTCTGGCCGAGGACGTACCGGTGGTGCTCACCGTGTCGCGGCTGTTCCCGGGCAAGGGCACGGCCGAGCTGATCCAGGCGTTCGCCAAAGCCCGCCGCTCCCACCCCGATGCCGTCCTGCTGGTGGCCGGGCGGGAAACGTCGCCCGGCTTCCTCGACGAGTTGCACGCTCTGGTGGATTCGCTCGGTGAGTCCGACCACGTGCGGTTCCTCGGCCTTCGCTCCGACGTCCCCCCGCTGATGGCCGCCGCCGACATCTTCGCCATGCCGTCGCTCGGCGAGCCCTTCGGCCTCGTGTTCGCGGAGGCCATGGCCATGGAGCGACCGGTGGTGGCCCTCGACAGTGGCGGTGCCCCCGAAGTGGTGGAGCACGGCGTCAGCGGCCTTCTCTCGCCCGCCGGCGACGTCGACGCCATCGCCGACCACCTCGTCGCACTGCTCACCGATCCGGACCGACGTCGCACCATGGGTGCCGCCGGCCGTCGCCGGATCGAGGAGCAGTTCACCACCGAACGCCTGGGCCGTGACATGGCGGCCTGTTACGAGAGAATCCTCTCGTGACCGACGGGGTCGGCGCCCCCACGAGCACCCGCAGCACAGGAGACACGATGGAACCGACGACCGACGTCGACGTCAGCCAGATCCGCCGCGACCTCGACGACCGCGGCTACACCGTCCTGCCGGACATGGTCGACCGGACTGCGCTGGCCGCGCTCGACCGCACGCTCGTGGCGGCCTACGAGTCGTTCCCCAAGTTCTCGGGCGGCGGGATGATCAGCGGCCACCTCAACTGCTACCCGGGCGAGGCGGCCCGCTTCGTGTACGACACGCTCGTCGAGCGCGGCGTGGCCGATGCCATGGTGGCACTGCGACCCGGTCGTCGCAGTGACGTGCGGGCGACGCTCAACTTCAACCTGCCGGGGAGCGCACCGCAGCACTACCACATGGACGGCCTCTACGTTGAGGACTTCCTCGTGTGCAACATCGCGGTGGTCGACACCTCACTCGAGAACGGCGCCATCGACGTGCTGCCCGGCACCAATCGCGAGTTCTACCCCTTCTGGCGCTATGCCACCACCCGCCAGTTCCGGCGCACGACCCGCCTGCCGATGCGGGCTGGCGACCTGCTCATCCGGCGGTCGACGCTGTGGCACCGGGGGATGCCGAACAAGACGGCCGCCCCCCGCCCGCTCATGTCGCTCACGTTCGGCGAAGCGAGCGCGCCCGAGGGCGACCCGTTCTCCATGGGAGCCGACCCGGTGTTCTACCCGAACTGGTTCTCGACCGGGCGGCTGAGTCGCGTGCGCGAGCGACTCTTCGTGACCGCCCCGATCTCCTACTCGGCGTTCCGCTTCGCCAAGTCCCTCACCGGCAACCGCGGCTACGAGAAGTACTGAACCCGATCGTGGCACCGTCGGTGTGGACGGCTCGGCCGTCGTGCGAACGCGGCCGAACCGCCACGGATACGCTGCCGCCATGGCCGACGACGTGACGGGCGCGCGCATCGGCCTCGGGTGCGTGAAGTTGGGCAGCATGGCGGGCGGTGGGGAGCGTTCCGGGTTGCGCCTCGTCCACCAGGCCTACGACCTTGGCGTGCGCGTGTTCGACACCGCCGATGCCTACGGGTCGGGCGCCAGCGAACGCGTCCTCGGGCGGGCGTTGCGCGGGCGGCGCGAGCACGTGGTGATCGCCACCAAAGGGGGCTACCGGTTCGCGGAGCGAGGAGCGGCGGAGCTCGCGGCCCGTCGCCTCGCCGCGCCGGTGGCCCGACGGCTGCGGTCCCGCAGCGGAGGTGGTGGTGGTGGTGGTGACGGCGGTGGCGGCGCGACGGCCGCCGGTCGGTCGTACACGGACAAGGACTTCTCGGTCGCCTACCTGCGCGGCGCGGTGACGGCCAGCCTGCGCCGTCTCGGCACCGACCACATCGACCTCTACCAGCTCCATGGCGCGCCGGTGGCCGTAGCCACCGACGAGCTGCGCTCGCTCATGAGCCAGCTGGTGGCGGGCGGGACGATCGGCGGGTTCGGCGTCGCGCTCGAGTCGCTGGACGACGCCGCCGCCTGGCTCGAGGTGCCCGGGCTCGCCTCGGTTCAGCTGCCCTTCGGCATCCTCGACCCGGAGGCCGGGGCCCACCTCGTCGACGACGCGGCCGGCCGGGGCGTGCGCGTCATCGCTCGCGGCATCTTCGCCGCCGGGCTGCTCGAGGCCGACGACGCGACGGCGGAGCGACAGCTGCGCCCGGCCCAGATCCCGCTGCGGGCCAGGTTGCGCGACGCCGCGGCGCACCACGGCGTCGCGCCGCTGGCGCTGGCCGCCTGGTACGTCACGGGGCGGCCCGGTATCGACACGGCGCTGATCGGGATGTCGTCGTCGACCCATCTGCGAGCGAACCTCGCCCACCTCGGCGCGGCGCGGCCGCCCGATGGGCTCGTCGACGAGGTGCGGGCGGCGCTGCAGGACTACGCCAGCGCGGTGGCCACGGGCCGGGGTGCGCCGTGAGGGGCGAGCGCCCCCGAACCGCTCCGGTGGGCGAGCACCGATGACCACCGACGTCGTCGTGATCGGCAGCGGGCCGTGCGGTGCGATCGCCGCGCACGAACTGATCGAGGCCGGGCTCGACGTGACGCTGCTCGAGGCAGGTCGACGCGCGCCCGGTGGGGTGCTGCTGCGCGTCGGTGGCAACACCGTGTTCCGTTGGGTATCGGAGCCCATGCGCACCGATCGGCACACGGCCGGCGGAGATCCGAGCACCACGTGGTACTCGAGCCTGTCGCTCGGCGGCCTGTCGAACTACTGGACGGCCGCGGTGCCCCGTATGCACCCGCGCGACTTCGACGACGGCGCGGCGCTCGACGAGCGCTTCCGGTGGCCGGTCACCTACGACGACCTGGCCCCCGCCTACACCCATGTCGAGCGGCTCATGGGCGTGACCGCCGGCGAGCCCATCGACGGGGTGCCGCGCGGCGAGGTGCGCTTCCACCGGGCGCTGCCCCCCGACTGGCGCGAGCTCGGCGCGGCGATGGGATCGCACGGGTTCCCCGTCGGCGCCGTGCCCATGGCCACGGGCAGCCCGACGATGGCGGCGCGGCGCCCGACCGGTTGGAACAGCTACCACTGCATCGTCAAGCCGTTGCTGGCCCGGCCGGGCCTGCACCTGTTGACCGGGGCTCGGGCACTGCGCATCGAGCACGACGCGACGGCCGGTGCGGCGCGCTCGGTCGAGTACCTCGACGAAGCGACCGGCGAGGTGCGCCGCATCCCCTGTCGCGCGGTCGTCGTCGCCGCCGGTGCACTCGACACCACCCGGTTGCTGCTCCAGTCGCGCTCGTCGGACTTCCCCGACGGTCTCGGCAACGCCCACGGACTGGTGGGCCGCTACCTCCACGACCATCCGCGGGAGTGGTGGCCGGCCACGTTCGACCGGCCGCTCCGGCTCCTGGCCCACCCGGCCTACATCGCCCGCCCGGCCTACGGCGACCTCGACCCGCTCATGGCGTGCAGCCACACCATCGGCATGGTCGGCGCCACGACGCGCATCAAGGCGTGGGCACACGGCCGTTCGACGCGCGCCGGGGTGCAGGTCTTCGGCACCATGGTGCCGCAGGAGGACCACACCGTCACCCTCGAACGTTTCGCCGATCCGGTGGCCGAGGCGATGGCGCCGCTGCAGCTCGTGACGTCCTACGACGACCAGGCCCGCCGGAACATGCTGGCCGCCCGGCGCCGGTTCGTCGAGGCGTTCGCCGCCGCCGGCGTGTAGGCGGCGATCGAGGGCGAGGTCCACGAACTGCAGCCCGGCTCGTCGGTGCACTTCGCCGGGACGGCGCGAATGCACGCCGACCCGCGCTTCGGCGTGCTCGACGCCTGGAACCGGGTGCACGGCGCACCCAACGTGCTCGTGGTGGACATGGCGGCCTTCACCACCAACCCCGAGAAGAACCCCACGCTGACGGCGATGGCGTTGGCGGTGCGAGCCACGGGACGCCTCGCCACGGAGCTGCAGCGCGGCACCGCGTACTGAGACCGCCGGGACCCGGTCAGGTCGTGCGGTAGCCGTCGGGTCGCGACGAGTGCCAGCGCCACGCCGACTCGAGGATCGACTCGAGCCCGTGGTGGGGCTGCCAGCCGAGGAGCTCGGCAGCCAGCCGGTTGTCGGCCCACACCGCCGCCGGGTCGCCGGGCCGGCGGTCGACGTACTCGCACGGCACCTCACGACCCGAGACGCGGGCCGCGGTCTCGATGACCTCGCGCACGGAGGAGCCGACCCCGGTGCCGAGGTTGACCGGGCCCGAACGGCCACCCGACTCCAGGTGGTCGAGCGCGCTGACGTGCCCGTCGGCCAGGTCCTCGACGTGGATGTAGTCGCGGACGCAGGTGCCGTCGGGGGTCGGGAGGTCGGTGCCGAAGACCCGGATCGGCGGTCGGACCCCGAGGACGGCCGCCATCACCAGAGGCACCAGGTTCAGGCTGCTCGGTGCATCCTCGCCGATGACGTTGTCGGCCGAGGCGCCCGACGCGTTGAAGTAGCGCAGGCTCATCCACCGCAGACCGTGGGCCTCGCCGTGCCAGCGCAACATCTGCTCGCCCATGAGCTTGCTCTCGCCGTACGGGCTCTCGGGGTGAAGCGGGGCGGTCTCCGAGACGGGCAGCTGGTCGGGCGTGCCGTACACGGAGCACGAGCCGGAGAACACGATGGATGCCGCCGTCGTACCGTGGAGCGCGTCGAGCAGGCGGGCCGTGGCCACGACGTTGTTCTCGAAGTACTTCTCGGGTCGGTGCACCGACTCGCCGGCGTTCTTGTACCCCGCGAAGTGGATCACGCTCTGCACACCGTGCTCAGCGACGACCCGGCGGACGAGCTCGCGGTCGCCGGCGTCACCGACGACGAGGGGTGCGCCGAGCAGGGCCTCGCGGTGGCCGAGCTCGAGGGTGTCGAGCACGACGACGTCGCGTCCGAGTCGACGCAGCGCGCGCACCGTGTGGCTGCCGATGTAGCCGGCTCCGCCGGTCACGAGCACGGTCATGTGCGGAGACTCCTTCGCTTGCCTGGCTCGGAACGGCCCCGAACCGCTGACGTCATGGTGTTCGGCTCATGACGGTACCGCGCACGACGTGCCGTTCGTCGTCGTCGGTCGACGGCAAGGGCACCGCCAACATCTCGACAGCGCACGGACAAGGCCGCGGTCGGTGCCGTTAGGGTCGTCCAGCGGCGCGGGCGGCACGAGGAGGACGACATGGCGACGACGGGCCGAAGGGCGAGAAGGCGCGCGCACGAGCTGGTGGTGCTGGTCGTGCTGTCGGTCGTGGTCGCCGGGCTGGGGGTCGTCGGTCGGCTCCCGACGCCCGGCTGGGCCGCGGCGGTGCAGCCGAACCGAGTGCTCGACACCCGAACGGGGGTCGGTGCCCCCGCCACCCGCCTGACCCCGGGCACGGTGCTCGCCCTGCCGGTGACCGCGGCGGTGGCCGCCGGGGCCCGGTCCGTCTCGCTCAACCTCACCGCCACTGACGCCACGGTCGCCGGCTTCCTGACGGCGTGGCCGTGCGGTCAGCCGATGCCCTCGACGTCGATCCTGAACGTGACGCCGGGGCGGGTCGCCGCCAATCACGCCATGGTGGGCATCGGCACCGGTGGCGTCTGTCTCGCCGTGTCGCAGCCCGTGCACGTGGTCGCCGACCTCATGGGCTGGTTCGACTCGACCGCCGACTACCGGGGTGCCGCTCCCACGCGCCTGCTCGACTCGCGGGTCACGCGCAACCCGTTGACGGCGGGGGTGGAACGCCGGGTGTCGGTCACGGGGGCCGACGGATACGCACCGTCGCTCGGCGCCGTGGCGTTGAACGTGACCGTCGTGTCGCCGAACGCCGACGGCTTCCTGGTGGCCTACCCGTGCGGCCCCCGTCCGGTCGCCTCGACGGTCAACTTCCGGGCCGGGGAGATCGTGCCGAACTTCACCCTCGTGGCCCTGACCGCCGGCGAGGTCTGCCTCTACGCCAACGTGGCGACCGAGGTCGTGGTCGACGCCTTCGGCTGGTCCACCAACGCCGACGGCATCCGTCTGGCCAGCCCGGTGCGACTGCTCGACACGCGCAGCGGCAACGGCTGGACCGGTGGCGCGGCGCGCGGCGGGACCACCGTGACGTTGCGCGTGGCCGGCCGGGGCACACCGAACGCCGTACCCAACGATGCCGCCGCAGCGCTGCTCACGTTGACCGCCACCGGTGGCGCGTCGGACGGCTACGTCACCGCCTGGCCGTGCGACCAGCCCAAGCCCCTCGCCAGCGTGCTGAACCTGCGCGCCGGCTACCTCGGCTCCAACCTCACGTACGTGCCGCTGGCCGCCGACGGCACGGTGTGCCTGTTCGCCTCGTCGACCGTGCACCTGGTGGCCGACGCCGTCGGCTGGCAAACGGGCGGACCCGCCCGTCAGCCACCGCCTCCCGACCCGGTGCCCGGCACCGGGCGCTTCGGCACCGTCGGTCCCGGTGGGGCGCTGCCCAGCGATGCGAGCTGCGCGGCGGCCGTGCGTTCGGCCCCGGAGGTACGCACCGACAACGCCGGTCCGAACGCCACCCGCGGGACGCGCGCCAACACGCAGTACCCGCGCGTGACCGGCGATTTCGCCGGCACGACCGACG
>JANPGL010000172.1:0-1577 GCA_031423915.1 Actinomycetes bacterium
AGGTGCTCGACGCACCGGAGAACTTCAAGACCAAGGAGGAGTCGAAGCTCGGCGTGCTGGAGGACATCCTCGAACCGGCGAAGAACCCGGACCTCTACGGCAACGTGTTCCACAAGGTGAGCATCAACTACTACCCGCCGCGTGGGGACAACAAGGAGGGCTGGGACAACATCGACATCTTCGGGTGGTTGAACTACCCGATGCAGATCAAGGTCGACTTCCTGTGCCGTGACTCCATCCTGGCGGCGCCGCTGGCGCTCGACCTGGTGCTGTACATGGACCTGGCCCAGCGGGCCGGGCTCGGCGGCATCCAGGAGTGGCTGAGCTTCTACTACAAGAGCCCGCAGGTGGCTCCGGGCCTGTACCCCGAGCACGACCTGTTCATCCAGCTGACCAAGCTGAAGAACACGCTGCGCTGGATGATGGGCGAGGACCAGATCACCCACCTCGGCCGCGAGTACTACGACGACGGCGAGTGACCCACAGCCGCTGAGCGATGAACCCGGCCCGCCGCCTCGCACCTGCGAGCGGCGGGCCGTTTCGCGTCCTACAGCCGCTCGGCCAACAACGCGCCGACGCGTCCCAGCAGATCGTGCGCGCTGTCGGGCCCGATGCGCCCCACGAGCGTGACGGTGGCGACGGTGTCACCCCGGCGCAGGTGGAGGTGCTGGATGAACACCGCGGCGCCGGGCGGCAGGTCGTCGGCGGTGAAGAACGCCTCGTCGCCGATGCCGGGCGCACCGGTCCACGTGGTGGCGGCGGCCTGCAGAGCGCCCAGGCGGGTCGCCGCCCCGGACCCCGAATCGATCGCCACCGACAGCGTGCGCAGCGTGCAACTCGACTCGGTGGCGGCCCAGCTGCACGTGCCCGGCTGCACGACGAGCGGCCCGCTCATGTCGTCGGTGCCGCCGCCCACGACGATCATCGCCTCGTCGCGCGTGACCAGCGCGCAGGCGTCGGCCGCGGCGGCGGCGCGTCGGCCGACGTCGGTGGGGCACAGCAGCGCCGCGGTGGCCAGCGCACTGACACCGGCGAAGCGCACGAGGCCGCGCCACCCGGTCGGCAGGCCGGCCATCAGACGCTCGCCTCGGCCATGGCGTCGCTGAGAACCGCCTTCGAACGCAGCGGGAGCTCGGGCATGAACAGCGCCCACCCGACGCCGATGAGCATGGCGAACGCCGCCACCCAGTAGATGCGGCTGACGCCCGTGGCGATGGCGTCGATCACGGCGGCACGGGTGCCGGGTGGCAGCGCCTTGATCTCGGCGGGGGCGCGGATCAGCTTGACCGCCTCGTCGGGCGTGGTGCCGATGCGGCCGGGCAGCCGGCTGCGGATCGTGGAGTTCAGCAGCGTGCCGTAGGCGGCCATGCCGATCGAGCCGCCGAGCGAACGGAAGAACATCATCGTGGCCGTGGCCACGCCGAGGTCGCGCATGTCGGCGGCGTTCTGCAGGGCGATCGACGTGGTGGTGTAGGTGGCGCCGGAGCCGAGGCCGAGCAGCAGCATGGGCAGCGCCAGATAGGCGTACTTCGTGCTGCCGTCGATGGTCGTGATGAAGAACAGGGCCACCGTCATGG
>JANPGL010000173.1:0-4674 GCA_031423915.1 Actinomycetes bacterium
GTCGACGGCGTCGAGGTGGCAGGCGCCACCGACCCTTCTGGCTTCACCCAGTACCAGCACATGGCGCTCGTGTTCCGCGGCCCCGCCGGCACGTCGGCCGCGTTCGACGACGTGCGCGCCACCGTGCCCGGCGGCTGACGAGCCGGTCAGCGTCCCGGGAACCCCATCACCACGAACGATCGCTCGGGGTCGTGGTCGATCGACGGCTGGCCGTCGACGACCACGTCGGCGACGCCGATCGTCGGATCGCGTGCGTAGTGCTCGTCCTCGGCCGCCATCCAGTCGGCCCACTGACCGTCCATCTCGTCGCCATCGCGCTCGAGCCCCCGCCGCAGACGGCCGGCGTGCGGTGTCTCGATCCACACGATGAAGGCCAGGTGATCCCGCCACTCCCTCCGCCCCGCGGTCACGCCCTCGATGACGACGAGCGGCGCACGCGGCACCGTCAGCCACTCGGCCAGGCGCTGCGTGTCCCAGTCGTACCGGCGGAACCGGCCGACGCCGCCCGCAGCGATCGGTTCGATCACGTCGCGCAGCAGCCTCGGCCACCAGTCGATCGGGTGGTCCGCCGACGCAACGTCGTCGGTGTGGACCACGGGTGCGCCCCCGGCGTGGGCGGCGAGCCGAGCCGCGAAGGTGCTCTTACCCGCCCCGCCCGGGCCGTCGACGGCCACGAGCCGCACGGCTCCGGGTCGCGCCATGATCCGCTCGACGAGCGCGGCGAACGTCACGACGGCGGGCGGCGACACCCGTCCATCCAAGCAGACATCGTCGAGTCCCTCGGTCCGGCACCGAGCCGGTAGGTTCGGACCCGACGCAAGGGGGGCGTGATGGACGAGATCAACGGGTGGCACGAGACGCGCTACGGCGCGGTGAAAGATGCATTCGCCGCCAACTTCGAGGTGAACGGCGACGTCGGGGCATCGTGCGCGGTGGTCAAGGACGGCGAGCTCGTCGTCGACCTCTGGGGCGGTCACCTCGATGCGGCGCGCACGACACCGTGGCAGCAGGACACGATCGTCAACGTGTGGTCCACGACCAAGACCATGAGCTGCCTCTCGCTGCTGGTCCTGGCCTCGCGTGGCCTGGTCGACGTCGATGGGCCGGTCGAGCGCTACTGGCCCGAGTTCGGCGTGAACGGCAAGGGCGGCGTGCTCGTGCGCCACCTGCTCTCGCACACGGCCGGCCTGCCCGGCTGGGAGGCGCGCCTCGAGCCCGAGGACATCTACGACTGGGACAAGGTGTGCGCGCTGCTCGCCGCCCAGGCGCCGTGGTGGGAGCCCGGCTGGAAGTCGGGCTACCACGCAGTGAGCCAGGGCAACCTCGTCGGCGAGGTCGTGCGCCGCGTCGACGGCCGTTCGGTCGGCCGTTTCTTCGCCGAGGAGATCGCCGGGCCGATGGGCGCCGACTTCCACATCGGCACCGGGCCCGAGCACGACGCCCGCGTCGCCCCGGTGATCCCGGCGCCACCGCTGCAGTTCGGGTCGGCCGACGGCTCGACGGCACCCAACAAGGACTCGATCCCCTACCGCGCCGCCAACCCGCGGCTCGTGGCCGAGCAGTCGTGGGAGATCCCGTGGCGCCGCGCCGAGATCCCGGCCGCCGGCGGGCATGGCAACGCCCGCGGCGTGGCGCTCGCCCAGTGCGCCGTGTCGCACGGCGGCTCGGCGCGCGGCGTCGACCTGCTCACGCCCGCCACCGTCGAGCGCATCTTCGACGTGCAGGCGGCCGGGCGCGACCTCGTGCTCGGCATCGGCGTCACCTTCGGGGTGGGCTACGGGCTCAACTCGCCGAGGAACCCGATCTCGCCGAACGCCCGGGTCTGCTACTGGGGCGGCTGGGGCGGCTCGCTCGTCGTCAACGACGTCGACGCCGGCTTCACGTTCGCCTACGTGATGAACCGCATGGGCGAGGGCACCGTCGGCGACGACCGCGCCCACACCCTGCTGCGCGCCGTGTACGCGTCGCTCGGTTAGGTTGCCGCGATGGAGACCAGCGGCCGCGTGGCGGTCATCACCGGTGGGGCCAGCGGCATCGGGCGGGGCATCGCCCGGGCGTTCGCCGGCGAGGGCATGAAGCTCATGATCGCCGACCTCGACGACGCCATGATGGCCGAGACCGCCACCGAACTGACGGGTCGCGGAGTAGAGGTGGCGACGCAGCGCTGCGACGTGTCGAAGCTGGACGACGTGGAGGCGTTGGCCGCCGCCACCGTCGAGCGCTTCGGTGCCGTCCACGTGCTGTGCAACAACGCCGGCATCGGCATCCCCACGCCCACGGCCAACATCCGGCTGGAGGACTGGCGCTGGATCATCGACGTCGACCTGTGGGGGCCCATCTACGGCGTGAAGGTGTTCCTGCCGCTCATGGAGGCGCAGGGCGAGGGCCACATCAACACGACGGCCTCGATGGCCGGCCTCACGGCGGCGGGCTACATGGCGGCCTACAACGTCGCCAAGCACGGCGCCGTGGCGCTCATGGCCACGCTCGAGCGCGACCTGCGCGGCCGCAAGAGCGCGGTACACGCGTCCGTGCTTTGCCCCGGGCCGATCAACACCGACATCAGCCGGCACTCGGTCGGCTACCGGCCGAGCAAGGCCAAGCCGAAGTCGGACTCCGCGGCCGACGGCAAGGCGGCCGCCAACGTCCAGTCGATCCTCGACACCGGCATGGATCCCGACGAGGTCGGCCGCCTCGTGCTCGACGGCGTGCAGCGCGACACGTTCTGGATGCTCACGCACCCGCACTGGGCCAAGGCCGTCGCCCGTCAGGTCGAGGCCATGCGCGAGGACGGCTCGCTCACGAGGGGCTGACGGCGAGGCCGTCGGCAAGGTCGGCCTGGGCGCGTGCGTCTCGCCCGCCTGGCGCTCGGCGAGGAGTACGCCGACGCCCGCGGCGCCTACGTCGAGATCGGTCGGGTCACCCGGGCCAGCGCCGAGTCGTACGACACCGAGCGCGAGCGCGACCTGTGGGACTGATGTGTGCGCCACACCTCGATGCCACCGCAGGAGGCGCTCGGATAGGTTGCCGCTCGTGACGCCGTACCCCACCGAGATGGTCGAGCGCGCCCAGGTGCTCGACGACGACCTCGCGCTGGGCCCGCGCCACGGCGCGCTGCGGTCGCTGCACGCCGTCGGACTGCGCGCCGCGATCGGCCTCGACGAACCGACGCTGACCGGCATCGCCGCCGCGGCGAGCGAGCCCCACATCGTCGAGTTCTGCCCGAACGACCGCACGCGCTTCGCCGACCTCGCTGCGGGCCGAGCGTGGATGGCCAAAGGTCGCGGGCTCGTGGCGGTCAACACGGCCGACGGTGCGCTGCTGGCCTACGGCTGGTCGGGGCGCGAGCGCAACGAGCACCTGCCGGGCGCCGACGTCACGACCGCCTACCGCGTCACGGCCCGCGGCCAACGCGAGGCCCGGCACGCCCGCGAGGTCGACCCGGGCTTCCGGCTCGGCATGGTGCTGGGCGACCTCGTGGTGGCCACCGCCGTGCACGTGTGGGGCGCGCCGGCCGCCGAGGTGTCGCTCGAGACGTGGCGCAGCAACGCCGGCGCTCGACGGCTGTACGCCGACCTCGGGTTCGTCCAGGTCCCCGAGGCGCCCGACCACCCCGACGTGCGCCCGACGTTGCAACCCGTCGGCACCGAGGTGGCGGGCGAGGTCGTGCGCGCCGACCCCGAGCGGCCGGGCCGCCACCTCGTCGCCGACGCCCGCTGCTTCTACGTGCTGCGCGCCCCCGCCTGAGCAACCGCCGCGGCCGAGGCGTCCAGCGATTCTGCGCCGACGCCGTCTCGCCCGTGAGACCTCCGGGGCGGAGAAGCCCGAGCGCCGGCGGGCCCCGGCGTTCCGCGCCCCCTCCGTGCCGCCGGCGAGATCCACGGGGCGGAGAACCGGCGCGCTCGGGCGCGACCCGCTCAGCGCAGGCCGACGGCCGCCAGGCGCTCGGAGCGCAGCGCCTGCACCGTGGCATCGTCGACCGGAGCGAGCACCCCGGTGTCGCCCACGGCCCAGCCGAGGACCAGGTCGGCGAGCGCCGGGTTGCGGGCCAGCGCCGGGCCGTGCAGGTAGGTGCCGAGGATGCGGCCGTGGCGCACGCCCTCGGTGCCGTCGTCGACGCCGTTGCCGTGCCCGTGGCGGACCCGGGCCAGCGGCTCGACATCCGGGCCGAGCGTGGTGCCGCCCCCGTGGTTCTCGAAACCGGTCAGGGTTCCGAGCACGGGGTCGAGCGCCTCGGCCACCAGCTCGCCGACGGCGCGCACGGCCCGGGGCGCCGTGACGATGTCGAGCACGCCGAGGCCGGGCACCTGGCCGCCGGCCGCCGAGAACGTGGTGCCGAGGATCTGGTAGCCGGCGCAGATCGACAGCACGACCGCCCCGCGCTCGACGGCAACGGCCAGCCCGCCGTCGGCCCGCAGCAGCTCCGCCGCCGTGGTCTGGGCCAGGTCTTCCCCGCCACCCAGGTGGTACACGTCGCACGTGCGCGGCACCGGCTCGCCGGGCGCCACCTCGACGATCTCGACCGCGATGCCGCGCAACCGGGCCCGGTGGGCCAGCACGAGCGCGTTGCCGCGGTCGCCGTACAGCCCGAGAACCGTCGGGTACAGGTGGCAGACGGTCAAGGTCGAGTCACCAGCGGACATCGAGCGCCTCCAGCACGTCGTGGAATGCCGT
>JANPGL010000174.1:0-9916 GCA_031423915.1 Actinomycetes bacterium
AACGGGTACTCGTCGGTCGTGAGCGGGGCGTCATCGGCCAGGTTCGCCAGCTCCTCCAGCAGCTCGGGCACGGCCAGCTCGATGCGCCCCTCGCCCGTGCGGAGGCGCTTCCAGGCCACGTCGTGCTCGTCGACCGTGAACACCACGCCGCTGGGCGACGAGACGATGGCGTCGAACAGCTTCTCGCCCGGCTCCAGCCCCTCGCCGGTGAACCCGGCGGCGCGCACGCTCTCGGGGAACCCGAGGGCACATCGGTGCGACGCGCCCCACAGGATGGCGGCCGCGGCCGCGCCGTTCGCCAGCGTGGGCCCGAGCGTGCGGTACAGCACGTAGGGCGCGAGCGCGCCGAGCCTCGGGTCGGCCGCGGTGGCGGCGAAGAAGGCGTCGGCGAACGCGGCGCGGCTCTCGGCCGCCGCGACCCGCAACGGCTCGAGCGCGGCCGGGTCGATGGCGCCGAGCGCCTCGACGAGGCGTGCATGGATCTCGGGTTCGGGCAGTACGCCGTCGGGCGGGTCGAGGACGGGGCGGCGCAGGTGGAACACGTTGTCCGGGAACTCGAAGTTGAAGAACGTCGCCTCCCACTTCTCGTACTGCGTGGCGGCGGGCAGCACGTAGTCGGCGGCGCGGGCCGTCTCGGTCATGGCCACGTCGATGACGACGACCGTGTCGAGCGAGGCCAGCGCCTCGCGCATCCGCGTCGTGTCGGCCAGCGAGTGCAGGGGGTTGCCGCTCTCGACGATCATTGCCCGGTAGCGGGCTGGATGGTCCGTGAGGATCTCCTCGGCGATCACGTTGCACGGCACGAGCCCGCTGATGATGCGGGCCCCGGCCACCGGGCTCACGCGGCCCGCAGCCTTGCCCTCGCCACCCTTGCCCTCGCCGCCGCCTCCATCGCCGCGGGCGAGCGCGACGAGCGACGTCGGCACGTACTGGGCACCGGGCTTGGCGAAGCTGCCCACCAGCACCCACGCCAGCTTCTCGAGGTAACTCACGAGCGTGGAGTGGCGGTTCATCTGCACCCCGAGGTCCTCGAACACGGCCACGCTGGCCGCTCGCGCCAGCCGGCGGGCCACGGCGCGAACGACGTCGGCGTCGATGCCGCAGCGGGCGGCGTAGTCGTCCACGTCGAGTGCGCCGAAGGCCGCTTCGATCACCTCGAGCCCGGCGGCGTGCTCGGCCAGCCAGGAGCGGGCCACCAGCTTCTCCTGGACGAGCACCGCCACGATGGCGGCGAGGCAGAACGCGTCGGTGCCGGGCCGCACCACCAGGTGCACGTCGGCGAGCTCGGCGGTCTCGGAGCGGCGGGGGTCGATGACGATGAGCGTGCGACCGGGGTCGCGGGCGATCTCCTTGAGCGTCGTTCGGGCGTGCGGCAGGCCGTGCGACTGCCACGGGTTCTTGCCGACGAACAGCGCCACCTCCGCGTGCTCGAACTCGCCGCGCACCGAGGTGCCGAACATGCGGCCGTTGACCCAGAACTCGCCGGTCTTCTCCTGGGCCAGCGCGTTCGACTTCCAGCGGGCGCCCAGCGCCCGAAGCGTGGCGCCCGAGTAGGAGCCGCCGAGGTGGTTCCCCTGGCCGCCGCCCCCGTAGTAGAAGATCGTCTCGCCGCCCCAGGTGTCTCGCACGCGGCCGAGCCGCTGAGCGACCTCGGCGATGGCGGTGTCCCAGTCGATCTCCTCGAAGGTGCCGTCGGGCCGGCGCCGCAACGGCGACGTGAGCCGGTTCGGCGAGTGCTGGTAGTGGTCGAGCCGCAGCGCCTTCTCGCAGGTGTACCCCTGTGAGGCGGGGTGGGCCTTGTCGCCGCGGATGCGCTCGAACCGGCGCCCGTCGGGGCCGCCGAGGCGGACCTCGACGCCACAGTTGCACTCGCACAGGATGCAGGCGGTCGGTTGCCACGGCGCGTCCATCACGTACCCCCAGGTTCGTTGCGTGTCGAAACTGACCATAGACTCGTCGGGTTGCATCACGCAACGGTCTAGGCTGTGACCCATGGCAAGGCGGACGAGCGTGGCCCACTTCCCGTGCTCCATCGCCCGCACCCTCGACGTGGTGGGCGACTGGTGGACGCTGCTCGTCGTGCGCGACGTCTCGCTCGGGCTGCACCGGTTCGAGCAGATCCAGGAGAACCTGGGCATCGCCCGCAACGTGCTCACCGACCGGCTCCACCACCTCGTCGACGAGGGCCTCCTCACACGCCGGCCGTACCAGGAGCGACCCGAGCGCTTCGAGTACCGGCTGACGCCGAAAGGCGACGACCTCTTCGGGATCCTCATGGCGCTGTGGGCGTGGGGCGACGCGCACGAGGCGGGCCCCGACGGGCCGCCGCTCGCGCTGTACCACCGGCCGTCGACCGCGGCCGACGGAGAGCGCGGCCACGTGTGCCACCCCCAGGTCGTGTGCTCGACGTGCGGCGAGCCGGTGCACCGCCGCCGGGTGCGCGTGGCTCGATCGAGGAAGGCGACCTAGCGCGCGGTACGGTGCAGGCGTTCGCCAAGGGGAGGCAACGAATGCTCGACCGGTTCCGTCTCGACGGCAGGGTCTGCGTGGTCACGGGGGCCGGCCGGGGGATCGGGCGCGGCATCGCTCTCGGTCTGGCCGCGTCCGGGGCCAAGGTGGTGCTAGCGGCGCGCCGCACGAACGAGCTCGACGCCGTGGCCGCGGAGATCACCGCCGCGGGTGGCGAGGCGCTGGCCGTCACCGCCGACGTCCGTCGGCCCGACGACAACGATCGGTTGGCCGACGCCGCCGTCGAGCGGTTCGGTCAGCTCGACGCATGGGTGTCGAACGCGGGCGGCTCGGACGAGCGCATCATGCGGCTCCTGCCCGACACGCCGGTGAGCGCCTGGGACGAGCAGATCGGGCTCAACCTGACCGCACCGTTCCTGGGGGCGCGCGCCGCGCTGCGCCACCTCGGCGAGGGGGGCTCGATCGTCACGATCTCGTCGATGGCCGCCGGGCGACCGTCGGTCAACAACGGTCCGTACGCCATCGCCAAGGCCGGCGTGAACCAGCTGACGACGACGCTGGCCGCCGAGGTGGCCGCGCGAGGCATCCGCGTGAACGCCGTGTCGCCCGGCCCCATCCCCACCGAGGTCTTCATGGAGGCGCTGCGGCTCACGCCCGAGCAGCTGCCGATGATCGCCAAGAACGTGCCGCTCGGCCGCCTCGGCGAGCCCGAGGACGTGGCCGCCGCCGTCGTCTACCTGGTCTCCCCGGCGGCGTCGTGGGTGACGGGCCAGGTGCTCACGGTCAACGGGGGCATCGGATGATCCCGCAGACGCACCACGGCCTGTGCGTGGTCGACATCGATGCGGCGCGCGCCGCGCTGGCCGCCGTCGGGTTCACACAGGTGCAGCCGAACGCGCCCGAGCCGTTGAGCTACGCCGACACCCCCGACGACGTGGTCGGGCAGCAGACGTGCCCCGACCTCGGCTCGCCCTACCGCACCCACTACGTCGAGCACCCGGGCACCGGTCACCAGATCGACCTCATCGAGATCGGCGCGCACGCCTTGGTCGAACGCCCGAGCGACGTGGCGCTGTCGGGTGACCTGACGGTGACGATGCCGCTGCCCGACGTCGACCCGTCGGTCGCCCGTGCCGCTCTGGCGCCCTTGTTCGGCGAGCGCGTGCACGTGACGCCGGCCGACGCACCGTGGGCCACGCTGCACCTGGCGGCGTCGGCGTGGCCCGAGGCCGAAGCCTTCCTGGTCGACGCCCTCGGCGTCACCCTCCGGCCCGTCGCCGAGGACCGCTGGACGCTCGACGGCATCGGTGGCCGCATCGATGTCGCCGTGTCGTCCGAGACGCCGCTGCCGCCCGCCGGCATC
The DNA here is from genome assembly GCA_031423915.1 of Actinomycetes bacterium. Lineage (GTDB taxonomy): Bacteria > Actinomycetota > Acidimicrobiia > Acidimicrobiales > Ilumatobacteraceae > JANMAT01. The sequence goes on from JANPGL010000174.1 coordinate 3,833, forward strand.
GGCAAGCGCTATGCGGGTGCCAACCATCTGCGCTTCCTCCACCGGCGGCTGGCCGAGGTGGCCGCCGCGCTCCCCCACCACCCCGAGGGCCGCTGGTTGCTTCCACCCCAGGGTGGCTTCGCGTTCGTCGCCGGCCCGGCAGGCATGACCATCGAACTGTTCGACCAGGAGGTCTCCCGATGACCGATACCCGCACCCCCTGCCTCGCCCACTACGGCGTCACCGTGGCCGAGCCGCACGTCCCCGACGACCAGCTGGCCACGGCCGCGCCCGGTGGGATGGCGGCCGACGGCTTGGCCTTCCTGCGCTACCTGGGCTTCGAACCGCTCTACGAGAACCTCTACGCCAACGTCGGTCGCCAGTGGATCCTTCGCCGCGGCCAGCGCGGCGACGCGGGCTACATGGAGCGCGACCTGTTCACCTCGTTCCGGGCCGGCGAGGTGGCCCGCGCCGGCGGCGCGACGCCCGCCGTCGGCGACATCGTCTTCCGGCTGCCGGTCGCCGACGTCGATGCCACGAAGCACGGCCTGCGCGAGCGCGGCTGGGCGCAGCCCTACCTGGGCGCCGAGGCGCTGTTCGTCGCCCCCGACGCCGCCGTGTACGAGCTCGCCCCCATCACCGGCGACGACGCCGTCGATCGCACGATCTCGCTGTGGACCGACCCGGCCACCGTCGACCGGGCCGTCGCCACCTGGCACGACCTTTTCGGGCTCGAGCTGGTCGCCAAGGGAGAGTCGTTCCACGGCGTCGCCGACGCCACCGTGCTGCGCCGCGTTGGTGACGGCGCCCTCACCCTCCAGCTGCTCACCCCGGTGCGCGGCGCTCCCCTGGCGCCCCGCGTCACCGACGACATCTTCGCCCAGGAGGGCTACCCGCACTTCCGCCTCGGCTCATCCGACAAGGCCCGCGCCCTGGCGGCGGGCGAGGTGGTGTTCCCCGACACCGGCGACGTCAGCTACGTGCTGATCGAGGGCGCCTACCTGGAGCTCGTCGCGCGGTAGCCCACGTCACCTCAGCGGCCCACGTAGTTGGCGGGGCGCTTCTCGAGGAAGGACTTCACGCCCTCGCGGTGATCCTCGGTCTGGAACAGCCGGCCGAGGGTCGACGAGACCCACGAGCCGAGCTCGGTCCAGTCGGGGTCGAGGGCGCGGCGCAGACCCGCTTTGATGGCCTGCACGGCGAGCGGCGGGTTGGCCGCGATGCGCTCGGCCAGCGCCATGGCGCTGGGGAGCAGTTCCTCGTGGGGCACCACGCGGCCCACCAGGCCGATGCGCTCGGCCTCGGCCGCCGTGATGATCTCGCCGGTGAACGTCAGCTCGGCGGCCTTCTCGCGGCCGACCAGGCCGGCCAGCCGCCCGAGGCCCGCGACGTCGGTGACGAGCCCGCGCAGGACGAACAGCTCGCCGAACTTCGCCTTCTCGCTGGCCACCCGCAGATCGGCCATCATCGCCAGCTCCATGCCCCAGCCGACGGCCGCGCCGTTGACGGCGGCGATCACGGGGACATCGGTGTTCAGCAGGGCGTCGGCCGCAGGGGTGAGCCGCGGTCCGGTCTTCGAGCCCGCGCCGACGTCGGGCGGGCGCTCGCCGCCGCCCATCACCTGGCGGACGTCGTCGCCCGAGCAGAACGCCGGGTCGGTGCCGGTGATGACCAGGCAGCGTGCGGTGGTGGTGCGCACGGCGTCCTCCAGCAGCTGGTACGTCTTCCAGGTCAGCGCATTGCGCTGCTCGGGCCGGTTGAGCGTGATGACGCCCACATGCCCCTCGACCCGGTACAGCAGTTCCTCGTCGCTCATGGCGCCACGGCTCCCTCTCGACCATCCCCCGGCGGCCTGTCTACCACCGTCGGCGCGCAGATCTTCAAGCTCGTGCGACGGTCCGGTGACGGAGGGCACGGTCCGACCCGAGTGCAGATAGGTTGCCCGACGTGAGCCCCACCCGTTCAGGCCGGCCCGTCGAGCCGCCCCCCGTCCTGTACCGCCTGGCCGAGAGCCGCGCCTGGTTCGAGCTCGGCGCCTTCGCGGCGGCGGCGCCGTGGCTGCGGCTCGTCGGCCGCGGCGACCGTCATCCCGTGCTCGTGCTGCCCGGCTTCACCGCCAGCGACCGCTCCACGATGCCGCTGCGCTCGACGCTCATGGCCCAGGGCTACTGGGTGCACGGTTGGCGGCTGGGCCAGAACCTCGGGCCCACTGACCGCGTGCTCGACGGCATGAGCGAGCGGCTCATCGAGCTGCACGAGCGGCACGGCCGTCCGGTGAGCCTGATCGGCTGGAGCCTCGGTGGCATCTACGCCCGAGAGCTCGCCCGCGAGCACCCCGCGGCCGTCCGTCAGGTGATCACACTCGGCAGCCCGTTCCGCATGACGCTGGCTGACCGGTCGGGCGCCAGCGGCCTGTGGGAGAGCCTGCAGCCACGGTTCTCGAAGCGGCTGCTGAGCATGGCCATGGCCGAGCCCGACAAGCCGCCGCTGCCGGTCCCGTCGACGGCCGTCTACTCGCGCACCGACGGCGTCTGCCGCTGGCACACGTGCATCGACACCGAAGGACCGACACACGAGAACATCGAAGTGCGCGGCAGCCACAGCGGCCTGGGTTGGAACCCGGCGGTCGTGATGGCCGTGGCCGATCGGCTCGCCCAGCGCGAAGGCCAGTGGAAGCGGTTCTCACCGCCGCTGCCGCTGCGCCCGTGGTACCCGCAGCCGGCCACCTGGCGGGCAGCGGCATAGCGCTGGCCTAGGGTTACCGGCCATGAGGTTCAGCTTCTGGCCCGCCCCGTCCAACCCGTGGTCCGAGACCGTGTCGGCGTGCCAGCACGCCGAACGGGTCGGCTTCGACGGTGTCTGGTTCTCCGACCACTTCATGCCGTTCCAGGGCTCGATCGACGGGCCGATCCTCGAGTGCTGGACCGCCCTGGCCGGCCTGGCCGCCGCGGTGCCACGGGTGCGCATCGGCTCCATCGTCACCGGCAACACCTACCGCCACCCGGCGGTGCTGGCCAAGCAGGCCGCCACGGTCGACCACATCTCGGGCGGGCGCGTCGTCCTCGGCATCGGCGCCGGCTGGCAGGAGAACGAGCATCTCGCCTACGGGATCGACTACTCCACGGTGAAGGGCCGCCTCGACCGGCTCGACGAGGCCTGCACGGTCATCACGTCGTTGCTGCGCACCGACCGCACGACGTTCGCCGGCCAGCACTACCAGCTGCACGACGCGCCGTTGCAGCCCAAGCCCGTGAACCCTCGGCTGCCGCTCCTCATCGGCGGCGGCGGCGAGCAGCGCACCTTGAAGATCGCCGCCCGGCACGCCGACGAGTGGAACATCTGGGGCGAGCCGCCGCTGATGGCTCGCAAGGGCGCCATCCTCGAGCAGCACTGCGAGGCCCTCGGGCGGGACCCCGGAGAGATCGCGCGCAGCGCCATCGCGCTCCTGTTCCTGAGCGACGACCAGGACTACCTGGCCAAGATGCGCGCCCGCGACCACGGCCGCGCCACGATCATCGGCACGTCGGCCGAGGTGGTCGAGATCGTCCACGCCTATGCCGCCGCCGGCGTCGACGAGCTCATCGTCCCCGACTTCACGATGCCCGACCCCGCCCGCAAGCGCGAGACGATGGAGCAGTTCATGAACGAGGTCGCCGCCGACGCGTAAGGGCGCCGACCGAGGACGCGATGCACCACGAACCAAGCGGTAGCGTCGGGCCCGACATGGCCGAGGGACGACGATGACGGAACCGGGCCGCGGCGGTGAAGCCGGGGGGCTGACGGCCGCCGAGTGGCAGGCGGTGCTCGGCGCCGTGCGCGAGGGCGTCGTGGTCCACCGTGCCGACGGTCGGATCGTCAGCGTCAACGAGGCCGCCTGCCGCATCCTCGCACTGACCCGCGACCAGCTCCTGGGACTCGACCCGCTCGATCCCCGCTGGCAGGCCATCCGCGTCGACGGCACCCCCCTCGCCGGCGAGGACCACCCCGCCATGGTCACCCTGCGCACAGGTGTGGCCGTGACCGACGAGGTGATGGGCATCTCGCTGCCGGATGACACCCGACGCTGGCTGCGCGTGAGCGCCCGGCTGCTCGCCACGGACGCCCACGATCGACGGGTGGTGGCCACCTTCGTCGACGTCACCGACGAGCGCGAACGCGAGTTCGGGTACCGGGCCCTGTCCGAGTCGACCACCGACCTCGTCGCCCTCGTCGCGGACAGCACGATCCGCTACGCGTCGCCGGCGGCCGTGCGTGCGGTCGGCGAGATCGAGGACACCCGGGCGCGGGACGTGGCGACCCGCATCGTCCACCCCGACGACCTCGGCGCGTTCGAAACGGCGATGGACCAGTTGCGCGACGGGCGGTCGAGCAGCGAAAGCATCGACGTCCGCCTCCGCGACCTCGAGGGCACCTGGCGGTGGTTCGACACGCGGATGTGGCAGGCCGACGCCGTCCCCGGCCGCGTGATCGTCGCACGCGACATCACCGCCCGGAAGTCCATGGAGCGCGAGTTGGCCGACGCCGAGGAGCTGTTCCGCCAGGCCTTCGAGGAAGCCCCGATCGGCATGGCCATGGCCGGCATCGACGAGATGGCCACCATCGCCCGCTGCAACTGGCGGTGGGCCGCCACCGTCGGGCTGCCCGCCGACCAGATCGTGGGCGGGTCGGCGCTCGAGTTCACCCACCCCGACGACCGTGCCGCCTCGCTGGCCGCCCGCGAGCGGCTCGTGCGCGGCGCCACGAGCCACGAGCGCATGCACGTGCGCATCGTGCGGGCCGACGGGAGCGCCACGTGGCACATGCTCACGCGCACCTTGTTGCGCGACCAGGCCGGCGCTCCGCGCTACGTGCTGGCCCAGCTCGAGGACGTCAGCGCCACCCGGAACATCATGTCGGAGCTGTCCGCCATGGCCCACACGGATCCGTTGACCGGGCTGGCCAACCGGCGCGGCCTCGAGAACGAGCTGGCCGCCGTGCTGGCCGACCCGTACGGGATGGCGCACACGTCGGTGTTCTTCCTCGACCTCGACGGGTTCAAGGACGTGAACGACCGGCTCGGGCACGGGGCGGGCGACGAGATGCTGCGGGCGGTGGCCGACCGGCTGACCAAGCTGACGCGGTCGCACGACCTGCTCGCCCGCGTCGGCGGCGACGAGTTCGTGGTCATCGCCCGCCACGTGGGCAGCGAGCAGACCGAGCAGCTCCTGGCCGACCGGCTGCGGGGCACCCTCGTGACCGTGCCCGGCCCGCCCGCCATCGAAGTGCGCGCCAGCATCGGCGTCGCCCGGCCCCGGGTCGGCGATGGCGCGGCAGCGGTGATCGACCGCGCCGACCGGGACATGTACCGGAACAAGCGGCGCGCCGGGCTGTAGGTCCGACGCGCCGGGGACCGCCTGCCGCCTAGCGGCGCGCCCCCATGAACATGTCCTTGACCTCGTCGTAGTGCTCGATGCAGTGCCCGGCGCCCAGCACCACCGATTCGAGCGGCGCCTCGACCAGGTGCACGGGCACCTTGGTCTCCTTCTCGATGCGACGGTCGAGACCGCGCAGCATGCCCCCGCCCCCCACCAGGTGGATGCCGTGGATGAGGAAGTCCTGGCACAGCTCGGGCGGGGCCTTCGACAGGCAGCGGATGACCGAGTCGACGATGACCTGGACCACTTCGTCGATGGCGCCCCGCACCTCGGTGGGCGACAGCGTCACCGTCTTGGGCAGGCCGGTCACCAGGTCGCGGCCGCGCACCTCGGCGTGGGCCTCGTCGGGCGTCGGCGCCGCCGAGCCGATGGCCACCTTGATCTCCTCGGCCGTGCGCTCGCCGATGGCGATGCCGTACTCCTTGCGCACGTAGGCCTGGATCGACGCGTCGAGGTCGAAGCTGCCGACACGGACGGCCTCGAGCGCCACGATGCCGCCGAGCGAGATGCACGCCGTCTCGCTGGTGCCACCACCGATGTCGATGACCATGGAGCCGATCGGCTCGTAGATGGGCAGGCCGGCGCCGATGGCGGCCGCCATGGGCTGCTCGATGAGCTGCGGTTCGGCCGCGCCGGCCCGGCGGGCGGCCTCGGTCACCGCTCGCTTCTCCACCTCGGTGATGGCCGAGGG
>JANPGL010000175.1:0-10921 GCA_031423915.1 Actinomycetes bacterium
GCGGTCGCCGCGTTCGTCGCGGTGGTCGAGGGGCACCCGATCGCCCCCACCGCAAGGAGCCCCCGCATGATCGCTCGTCTCATCACTGCCAAGACCGCCGCTATCGCCGTCGCCACGCTCTGCACCGCCGGTGCCGCTGCGGCCGCCACCGGCACGTTGCCGGCCCCCGCGCGGCACGCCGTCACGCGAGCGGCCGGTGTGGTCGGGCTCGGCGCATCCGCCGCGAAACGCGACGACGGTGGTGCGGACGACCGCGACGACGAGGACGACGAGACGACCTCTACCTCGACGGGTGCGACGACGACCTCGTCTCTAGCGGACACGACGACCTCGAGCACCTCGACGACGTCTACCAGCACGTCTCTCGCGCCGACTACATCGACGTCGGACAGCCGTGACGCCGACGCAGACGACGCCATCGAGGGGACTCCGGTCGGCCCTGACGTGACCGGCCCGGCCAAGAAGGGCCTGTGCAAGGCGTACCTAACCTCGAAAGCGAAGGGGCACCTCAAGAACCCCGACGCCATCGCCTTCCGCAACCTCGTCGAGGCCGCGACGGCAGGCGGCGTCAGCGTCGAGGACTTCTGCGCCGACGTGACCGGCACGCCGCAGTCGACCGTGCCGACCTCGCCGGTTGGAAGCACTCCGTCTGCTCCCGCCGGGCATGGCGGCCCAACACAAGCGCCCGGCAACGGCAACGGCAACGGCAACGGCAACGGCAACGGCAACGGCAACGGCAACGGCAACGGCAACGGCAACGGCAAGGGCTGAGCGAACCTTCGCCGTCGCCCAGATGGGCAGGGGGCTGGCGTCGCGGCATCGGACCGGATCGCGGTACGGTCGTGTCGGTGGGTCCGAGTCGGGACGCGGGGCAGCGGGTTTTCAGATGATGAGGAGCGATTCCATGGTGACGTCGAAGCGGCTGCTGGCAGCGCTTGTCCTGGTCCCGGTCGTCGTTGCGTCTGCAACGATTGCGTCGGCGACGACGCGCACGGGCGAGGCACAGGCGAACCAGCCCCAGGTGCAGGGTCAACCCATGTCGAACTCGACAGCGGTGTTCCCGACGAACAAGCAGAACGAACCGACGATCGCGGTGAACCCGCGGGACAGCCGGTACTTGATCGCTGGATCGAACGACGAGCAGCGCCAACCAGGGTGCGGTCCGGGTCTGGTGCGCGGCGCCACGCTGGCGTCCGACTGCTCCTTCTTTCCCGGCGTGGGCACTTCAGGGATCTACACGTCGTCGGACGGGGGTGCGACGTGGACCAACCGGGGGCTGCTCGATGACCAGGCCTCGTGGGCCGGTCGCGGGGTCGTCTCCGATGGCGACCCGGTGATCGCGTACGGTCCGAAACCGGACGGCACCGGCGGGTTCACGTACGCCGCCGGAGCGCGGGCCTACTACTCGAGCCTGGCCAGCATCGCTGGCGTCAAGGGTTTCGAGTACATCGTCGTGAGCTATTCCGACGACAACGGAGCGACGTGGTCGGCGCCTGTCGTCGGCACGACCAAGACCGGCTCGGTCGATTTCAACGACAAGAACTGGGTCAGCGTCGACGCGTCGCCCGCCAGCCGCTACTTCGGCACGGTTTACTTGAGCTGGACGGAGTTCCGGTCGGCTACGGCCACGGGCAACGGCAACGAACCCGTGATGGTCGCCACGTCGACGAACGGTGGCGAGAGCTTCGGTGCGCCGAAGCAGCTCTCGCCCGCCGGGAACAACGGGACGGGGAACGGTCGGCAGGGCTCGGCGTCGACGTCGGACCCGACGGCACCGCCTACGTGGCCTTCGAGCAGGGCACCTCGCAGGTCCTGGCCGTATCCCGCGACGGCGGCGTCAAATGGACACGACCTGGCGTGATCGGTCCTGTCACCGACATCGCCGACCCGATTCCGGGCGCGAACTTCCGTACCTCCAGCTTCCCGACGATCGGGGCCGATCCCCGCGCCGGCAGCACCACGGTCCACGCCGCGTGGGCCACCCGCACGACCGCAGGCGGACGAATCGTGGTTGCCACCTCCACTGATCGTGGGGCCACCTGGTCGGCGCCGGTCACGGTCAGCCGAACCGAGGGATACGCGTTCTTCCCCGGTCTCGACGTCGCCCCCGATGGACGGATCGATGTCGCCTACCAAGCGCTCGTGGCCGTCGACCCGACCACGTTCGGCACCGGGAACGCCACCGTCGACGCGTACGCCGTCACCCGGTCACCCGGCGGGACGTGGTCGGCGCCGGTCCGACTCACCGCAGTGTCGTCCGATCCCGCCGTCAGTGCCCAAAACAACCTGCAACGACAGTTCTGGGGTGATTACACCACCGTCGTGTCCGACGCGACCGGGGCGTGGTTCGTGTACACCGACAGCCGCACCGGCAGCGGATGCACCGACGTGGACGCCTACCAGCGCTACCTGCGCGACAACGGCCTCGCCACACGCGGCGACATGGCCGACCGGCTCAGCCAACGCATCACCGGCATCAACCCGGCGCTCTCGGACCCGTCGGTCAAACCCGCACCACCTGTGGTGTGCCCGAATCAATTCGGCAACACCGACATCATCGTCGCCCGCTTCCGACCCTGAGCGCCACAGTTCCCGACGGAGCCCATCGGCCCGGCCGACACGTTGCGGTCCCACAGGTGCGCGCTCGCTCGAGTGCACGAGATCTACGACGACGCACCGCGAGCGCCAAGGCCCCTGACGGATTCGACGGCGATGCGGTCCTCGAGCGTGTGCGCTCAAAGATCAGTGTTCGGCGGGGCCGTCGTGGTCGTGGACCCTGACGTGTCGCCTTCGTCGGCGAGCGTCACGCCACAGAAGTCCGCGACGCTCTTGCCGGTGGCAGCGGCGGCCGCAGCCAGGTTCGTGAAGGCGATGGCGCTGAGGTTGGTGGGATGCGCAGGAGTCGACGCCTCGTAGGCCGTGCACAGGCCGAACTTCGCCGGGCCGGACGCATCGGGCCCGACGCTCCTGGAGCGGTCGACCGGAGCGGCGAACGCTGCTGTTCCGATCGAGAGAAACGTCACGGCTGCGGCGGTGACGGTGAGGATGCGGGCGGTGCGGGGCATGCAGAGTCTCCTGTGGTCGGGGCGGGTCCGGCGCGGCGTGAGACGCGCTCGGTTGCGACGCAACGTATTGCCGGCACCACCGGAAGCGACCAGGACGGGCGCGGTCTTGACGAAGTGAAGACTGCATCGTGCATAGGGGCGCCGCATAGATCGCGAAAGCGTCATGGATCGCTCCCACCGGTGTGAACGATCGGTAGGTGACCATGCTCCGCAACCAGCAGCCCGCCCTCACCCCCGCCGAACACGACGCAGCCCGAACCGCTCTCGCGGCCTGATCGAACCCCTCGACAGCAAGATGGCCCCCCGCCAACGGCTGCGCGCACGGGGTCCAGCGTTCTTGGGCAACCCCACCTCACTGACAACCCGGCCAGCCCCTCCCTGCGGTCTGAATACCAACCCGACCGGTCGCGACTGTCGGAAACGCCTTAGGCCGATGCGGACGGGCCCGATGCCTGACGACGCACCGGACCCGTCCACTTGGACTGTCGCTGCAAGCGCCCTCAGGTCATCGGAGCGTGAAGGCGTACAGCTTGTTGTTTGGGGTGCCGAACCCGAAGTTGCTGTAGCCCGATCCCCAGAACACCTCGCCGTTGGAGATCGCTGCGCCTGAGAGGCATGAACCCCCACTCGCGAAGCTCCACAGGACCGCACCGGTCGCCGCGTTCAGGGCGTACATGTGGCCCATGGGGTCGAGCGAGCATCCGAACACCACACCGTTGGCGGTGGTCACCGGTCCGGAGGTGCTCCCGCCCGCCGGCGGACGGGTCTGCCACTGGATGGCCCCGGTGGCAGCGTCGAGTGCACTCCACACACCCGAGGTCAGCCCCGCCGGGCCGGGATACGGCACGCTGTTGCTGTTGGCGTTCGCGGTGTACACGCGTGTCCCGTCGACCGCCGAACCCCACTGCAGACCCCCGGCCGTTCCGCCCGGACCGGCCTGCGTCACCCAGACGACCGCTCCGCTGTCGGGCTGGAGCGCCCAGTACTGGCCACTCTTCTGTCCGGCGCCGACGAGCTCGACGGGCTTGCCCTTGGCTGTCACCGTGAACAGGGCCGGTGCCTGACCGAAGTCATAGTCGGGACCCGCCGGCTGAGGGCAGTTGTGGCCGTCGCCCAGGAACGGGATGCAGTCAACCGTCCACGCGTCGAACGGCAGCGCCTGCGTGGACCATCGCACCGCTCCCGTCTTCAGATCGAGCGCCATGATCGAATCGAAGTGGTCATCCGCAGCGACGCATGCAGGGTCACTGGGATGGGCCGTCACGCAGTCCAGGACCGACTGTGGGACCGAGTAGTTGTTGCCGGTGGCGATGTACAGCTGGCCTCGCTTGGTGTCGATCGCCGGCGAGCTACCCCACACGGCACCGCCGCTGTAGCCGGCCGGGACGATGTAGGTCTTCCACTTGATAGCGCCGGTGTTTGCGTCGAGGGCAAGCATGCTGCCGCGGAAGCCACAGCACTGGTAGCCCGGTATGAACGCGGCCAGTGCCTCCTCCTGCGATGCCACACCCACGTACACCGTGTCGCCGAACACGGTTGCCGATTGCGTGATGATCGAAGCGAAGAACGAGTCGACCGTTGTCTTCCACTTCAGAGCGCCGGTGTTCTTGTTGTAGGCCAGCACGCTGGCGCCGAGGCCGACGCCTTGGGTTCCCACAATGACTTGGTCGCCGCTCACCGCTGGCGTGTTCCGGGCCTTGTCGCCAGGGAGCCCCGTCGCGTCGGCGATCTTGACGTGCCAGCGCTCCACGCCGCTGTTGCGGTCAACGGCGTAAAGGTTTCCCGCCCAGTCCGGGGCGTACACCGTGGTGCCGTCGACAGCCGGAGTCGCCGACACGTCACCGCCGGTCGTGAAGGACCACTTGACGCCCAGCCCACCCACCGTCGTCGGACTGATCCGACGCTCCGTACTCTGGTACCGGGTGTTGTGCGAGTCGTAGCCCGCCGACAACCACTGGCTGTTCGCCGAGGACGACGCGTAGACCGCGCCCCCCACGAGGATGCCCGACATCAGCACCGCGGACACCACCGGTGTCTTCTGAATGCGCATCTGTTCCCCTCTCACGCGGGATCGTCGAGCCCCAGCCCCCAGCCCCAGCCCCCATCAGCACAACTGCCGTGCAGGTGCTCGTGCGCCGGCTCCCATGACCGGCGCTTCTCACCATAAGCCCACCACGCAAGCGCGCCTAACATCCGAGCCAGCGGCGTCCTTTCGAACGCATTTTCGTCGGCCGGCCACAGCCCGAGGCATCTCCACGCGGATGCAGGGTGTCCTGGACGCGACCGGATTCCTGGGACCGGGGTTACTCTCGGCGCCGCGTACTTCGTGCTGCCGTTCGTGCACGAACTCGACCCGCAGGCAGCCCGCCGACATCGCTGACCATCCGAGGGAGATGCTTCGCGCAGGCCCCAGCGCTGGCCATCAAGGCGAACGCAATGCAGGAGGCCGTGAAGGCGACGCCGCCAGGATCGCGCCCGCTGGGACAACGATCGTCTCGGCTGTGGCGTCGTTGCTTGCGGCCCTGTCCCACGAGTGTGGCGAGTAGCGGAGGGCTTCGGCAGCTCTCGTGGCGCAGGATAGAGTGCACTCGTGGGGCTCGTTCATGGTGCCGGCGATGACCGTCCGTGCTCGGTGGATGGCCCTCGTCTTCGCTCGGTCATCGATGCGGTGCCCAGGGCGGTCGTCGTCACGGATCCGACGGGTCAGATCGTGTTGTGGAACGAGGTCGCCGAGCACCTGTACGGCTGGCCGGAGGTGGATGTGCTCGGCCGGTCGGTGCTCGACGTTCTGGCGCCACGGGACCAGCGGGCGGACAATGCGCAGCGTCTAGCGGCGGTCGCCGCCGGTGCCGCGGTCACGGGTGACCGAGTAGTGGTACGACGCGATGGCCAGCACGTGCGGGTGTTGACGTTCACACGGCCGGTCCTCGGCCCCAACGGTGAAGTCACCATGATCGTCGGAGCCTCGGAAGATGTCAGCGCCGTGCGCGACTCCGAGCAGCGAGCTCGGGAGGTCACCGAGCACCTTCGACTGGCGCTACAGGCGGGCGGGTTGGGGACCTGGCGATGGGACATGCGAACCGGACGAACGGTGTGGGACGAGCGGCTCGAGGCGCTTTTCGGCCTCCCGCCGGGTGGGTTCGACGGCACCTTCGAGACGTTTGTTGCGTGTTTGCACCCCGACGATCGCGAGGACGTCCTCGCCCAGGTGAAGTCAGCGGTCGAGTCGAAGTCGAGCTACCGCGTCGAACACCGCATTGTCTGGCCCGACGGGTCGATCCACTGGATCGCCGGCGCGGGAGGGGTCTCACTGGACGCGGACGGCACCGTGACAGGAACCGTGGGATGCGCGGCCGATGTCACCGATCGCGTGGCGCAGGAACTCGAACGGAGGCGGCTCGTCAGCACCGCCGTCGACGCCGCCGCGAACGAGCGGCTGCTGCGTGAGCGTCTCGAGTTCGTCGGGACCATCAATGAGGCACTCAACCAGTCTGCGAGCCTGCGCGACGTCATGGTGAACGTGACGTCAGGCGCCGTTCCTCGGCTCGGCGACTGGTGCTCGATCCATGTGCTCACGCACCACGGCAGCTTGATCCCCGAGGTCGAGGTCGCACATGCCGATCCGGACATGGTCGCCTATGCCCGCCAGCTTCAGGAGCGTTTCCCGTACGATCCGAACGCGCCGACCGGAGTCGCCCACGTGATCCGGACCGGGGAGACCGTCTTCTACCCGGAGATCACCGACGAGCTGGTCACAGAACTGGACGCCACGGACGAGGAACGCCAGATCGTCGCCCAGCTCGCGTTGCGGTCCGCCATCGTCGTCCCATTGGTCAAGCGCGGGAAGATCCTTGGCGCCATGCAGTTCGTCATGTCGAGCGCCGGGCGGCGCTACACCCCTGACGACGTCGCCCTGGCCCATGCCGTCGCCGGACGCATCGCATCCAGCATCGAGAACCACCGGCTCAACGACGAACAACGCACCATCGCGTCGACCCTCCAACACAGCCTGCTGCCCCCCTCGCTCCCCGAAATCCCCGGTGTGGAAATCGCCGTGCGGTACTGGCCCGCCGGTGAACGAACCGAGGTCGGTGGCGACTTCTACGACGTCTTCGCGCTCGACAGAAAGGAGACGTTCGCGCTCGTCATGGGAGACGTATGCGGCACCGGCCCGGGCGCGGCCGCGCTCACCGGGCTCGCCCGCCACTCGATCCGCGCCAGCGCGTGGCACGACGACCGTCCCGTCGAGGTCCTCGCATCACTCAACCGAGCCGTTCTACGGTCCGGCACCGGCACCTTCCTCACCGCTGGGTACGCCGAGCTCGACGTCTCCGGCCAGAGCCTCAAACTCACGATCGCCTCGGGCGGCCACCCACTACCCGTCCACTCGACCAGCCAGGGCACGCACCCGATCGGTACACCGGGGACCCTCCTGGGAGTCTTCGACGAACCCCAGTTTCGCGCCGAGACGACCCACCTCGATCCGGGCGACACCGTCGTGTTCTACACCGACGGCGCCACCGACGTGCGCCCACCCCACGACCTCGACGCAGCCCAGTTCGCACGCCTCGTGGCCACCGCCACCGCCACCCAAGGCACCGCCGAAACCATCGCCGACAACATCCACCGAGCGCTCGAGGCCATCCTCCCGCTTGACGAACGCCACGATGACGTCGCCCTCCTCATCCTACGAGCAATCCCACACCCCGTCTGAGCGGTCGATGCTACGAGCGCCAGAGTCAGCCGCGACGCAGGGTCTGTCGAAAGACGGCATGAGGGGTTCTGGTCTGAGAAGGTGAGCGGTGGCTCGCCGGAAAGCAGGACCCAGGTCCGAAACGACCTGCACCTCGACCTCGAGCTGTCAAGGAACTTCCGACCCTGCGCGACATCAAGGACGTCGCGGACCGCCTCGGCGTGAACGTGCGCCATGTCCGCCGACTGGTGGCCGAGCGCCGCCTCCGTACTTCAAGTGGGGACACCGGCTCCGCTTTGACCCCTGCGAACTCGAGACTTGGCTCGATGAGTCGCGCATCGAGCGCCGACGGTTCTGATCGAGTAGCGACACGAACGAGCGCAACGGCTCCCGGCAACGGTGCTGTCCCCGGAGCCGTCGACACGCACCGACCCCATCCCGCGACCATTGCGAGCAACTGCGCGTTCGTTCGCCGACGCTCCGGTCAGGTGATTCCGGCCGTGCTCCTTGCGGCGAGCCATTGCTCATCGAACGCGGTGGCGATCGCCTCATCAAGCTCGGGGAACAGGTGTCCGTAGCGGTCGAGGGTGACGGTGATCGAGCTGTGCCCCATCCGCACCTGGATGGCCTTCGGGTGGGCGCCGGCCGCGATCGCCAGCGCAACGCTCGTGTGCCGTAGATCGTGGAAGCGACATCGAACACCCGCGGTCTCCATCGCTCGCTTCAGGTGATGCGTCTGAAAGCTCGAATGGGAGATCGCGGCGCCGGCACCGTTGGTGAAAACCAGCGCGTCCGCGTCCTGCGCGCTGAAGGTCGCGAGATGTCGCCCGAGGATCGAGGCGGTCGTCGCTGAGAGGGTAATCGACCTGACACCAGCCGACGTCTTGGGCTGCCTTCGCACTCGTGAGCGGTCGGCCAGCTGGACGAGCTGCTCCGTGACGCGCACCTTCCGGCGTTCCAGCTCGACCTGGCCCCGGCGCAGACCGGTGAGTTCGCTCCAGCGCATTCCGGAATCGAGGGCGAGGTAGATGAGCGCTCGGTACCGGTCGGGATGCGCCTCGGCGAGAGCCACCCCTTGCTGCCAGTCGAGAACGACCATCTTTCGAGCGGTGACCTTTGGCGGGCGAACGCGATCGCACGGGTTCGCGTGGAGACGATCCTTCTCCACCGCTGTCGCCAGCACTCTCCGCAGCGTTCGGTAGTGGCGGTGAACCGACGAGGCCGCGAGCCCTGAGGCGAGTTCGTCGTTGAGCCAGTGCTCGATCTCCTCTGCTGTCAGCTGGCCGAGGCGTCTCGCTCCGAGCGTGGGCAACACGTAGCGGTCGAGATCGCGGCGATACGTCTCCTGGGTGGTCGGCGCCAACGATCGCGCAAGGGACATGAACGTCTCGGTCCAGTCGCGGAGCGGTGTGTCGGCACCGCGGGGATCGATCCACGCCCCGCGGTCCTTGTCGACCTCGATCTCCCGGGCGAATCGGTCAGCGTCGGCCTTACGTCGGAACGTCCGGCTGCGCTGTCGTCCGAGCGGGTCCCGGTAGCGGACTCGGTAGCCGCCGCTGCGCTTGTCGATCGAAGCCATCGTCGGGCCCCCTCGTGGACACGTCTTGGACACACGATGGTCACAAGATGGCGGATTCTGGAGGTAACCAGAGGTCCATGGCGGTCACATCCGACGAGAACGACAGAGCCCCTGACCAGGCATTATACCAGGTCAGGGGCTGGAGGCGACGCTGGGAATCGAACCCAGGTAGAGGGCTTTGCAGGCCCTTGCCTAAACCACTCGGCCACGTCGCCGCGGGTCGGGCGAACCCGACCGGCACGGAGGTGAGAGGTTAGCCGCGCCGGGCGAGCCGACCCCAGCCGGTTGCCAACGACGTCCGTCACGGGTTCCGAGCCCGGCTGGTCGCACCGGCGAAGCCGGACGGGCCGAGAATCGGGGCGGCCGTGGGCGGCCGTGGTTCCCCGCCCGCTCCGCCCCGCCGATGAGACCGGTCGGGCCCGGAAGCCCGGGCCCGACCAGGAGCGTGGGTTCAGTCGCGGCCGGGGACCGACAGGCTCTCGCCGTCCCGGGCCCGGCGGGGGGTGTGGCTGACCTGGAGCAGGCCGACGTGGTCGACGACCGAGTCGGTGTTCGGGCACCCATCCCTGGGGAAGGTGAGGCCCACCGACGGCGGATGGACGAGCACCCCGTCGGCCCGTTCGGCCGTGAGACCCGACCATCGCACCACGGCCGTCGCGTCGTGGCACGAGCAGAACACCTCGGACCACAGCACGAGTCCGCTGAGCCGGTCGCCGCCGGCGTGCAGCTCCCGGATCACGACCGTCTGGTCGCTCACCTGGTCGGTGATCGACGCCCGCCAGCCGTACTCGCCCCGGGAGATCCGCAGCCGGTACGGCCACGCCTCCTGCCACGGGTAGTCCCGTGTGTTCGGGTCGTCGGGCGTCGACGGAAGCGGCGACGCCGAGCCCGGTAGCACCGACTGTACGTCGCCCACGTCGCCGTACCCGCCCCAGTTCACGGCTCGGTTGGCCGGGTGACGCGGGTTCCACTGCAGGCCGGTGTGGGCGGCGCCATAGGTGGTTCCACGCTCGTCGGCGAAGCTGGCCTGGAGCGCCCAGAAGTACAACCGGTCGACCGTCGGCTGCTGGAGCACCTCGATGGTCACCGAGGCGGCCACGATCGGCACCGCTCCCCCGTCGGCGCCGTGCCACCACAGGTGCCAGGCCGACGAGCCGTTCGACGTCGCCGGCCAGTCGGGAACGCCGTCGGTCGCCTCCCGTCCGATCAGCTTGCCGAACCATCCCATGGGCCCATGCTCGCACGCCCGCTGCGCCACGATGGGGGGATGACGACCGCCCGCCTGCGACACGTCGGCCTGTACCGGGTCGGCATGACGCTCCGCACCGCGGTGCCCACGGCCTACGGCACCGAGCACGACCGCGACGTCGCCCTCGTCCGGGTCGTCACCGACGACGGCGAGGGCTGGGGCGAATGCGCCGCGCTGCCCGAGCCGACCTACCACCCCGAGTACGTCGCCGGGGCGCTGCACGTGCTCGAGCACCACCTCGTGCCACGTGTCATCGGCGTGACCGCCCACGAGGACACCGTGGCCGCTGCCGTCGCCTCGGTGGTCGGCCACTCGATGGCCAAGGCCGCGCTCGA
>JANPGL010000176.1:0-6935 GCA_031423915.1 Actinomycetes bacterium
CACGACGACCTCGGGGACGTCGAGCGTGGTGGGCAACAGGTAGTCGGTGAAGCTGGCGTTACGGATGCGGCCGTCGGTGATGACGAGCTCCTCCATCACGGCCAGTCCCAGGCCCTGGGCGATGCCGCCCTCGACCTGACCGAGCACCGACAGCGGGTTGAGGGCCACGCCCACGTCCTGCGCCGTGGCGATCTGCACCACCTTCACCAGGCCGAGCTCGACGTCGACGTCGACCACGGCGCGGTGGGCCACGAACGCGAACGCCACGTGGCAGTGGCCCTGGCCGTTCTCGTCGAGGTCCTCGGTCGGGCGGTGGCGGTACTCGACGGTCTCGTCGAACACGACGCCGGCCGACGCCTCGGCGACGGCGACGCGTCGCTCGACCGCCATCGAGTCGACGATGTCGGTGCCCTCGACCACGAGGCGGAGCGGGTCGACGCCCCAGTCGGCGGCCACGTGCTCGAACAGGCGCTCGCGCACCTTGCGACAGGCGGCGTCGACGGCACCCCCGGACATCCACGTCTGGCGCGAGGCCGAGGTCGACCCCGCCGAGCCGATCCGCGTGGACATGGGTTCGAGGAGCACGTCGTCGACGCCGAGCACCGTGCGGGCGATCTGGGGAGCCAGCGTCACGAACCCCTGGCCCACCTCGGCCGTGGCGAACTCGAGCGTGGCCACGCCGTCCGCCAGCCGGCACCGTGCCGTGGCGTAGTCGTCGAAGCCCTCGGAGTACATGAGGTTCTTGATGGCCACCCCCCACCCCACGCCGCGGCGCACGTGGCGGGCATCGGCCGTGCGGCCGGTGCCACCGGGCAACCGCAGGACGTCGCCGTCGAACCCGCCGACGGGCTCGGTGGGCATGGGGAGCGCCGCGGTCTCGCGGATGCACCGTTCGACGGGCGCCACGCTGTCGACCGGCTGACCGGTGATGAGCAGGTCGCCGGTGCGCATGGCGTTGCGCAGGCGGATGGCGACCGGGTCGAGGCCGCACGCTGCCGCCAGCTTGTCCATCTGACCCTCGTGGGCGAAGCAGGCCTGCACGACGCCGAAGCCGCGCATGGCGCCGCACGGCGGGTTGTTCGTGCGCACCGCGTACCCGTCGACCACGGCGTTCGGGCAGGCGTACGGCCCCTGGGTGTGCGTGACCGCGTTGATGAGCACGGCCGACGACGTCGAGGCGTAGGCGCCGCCGTCCATCACGAAGCGGGCCTCGATCTTGACGAGCCTGCCCTCGGCGGTGGCGTGGTGACGCATCCACACCGTGGCCGGATGCCGGTGCACATGGCCGTAGAAGCTCTCTTCGCGCCCGTACGCCATCTTGACCGGGCGGCCGGTGCGCAACGACAGCATGCACGTGTGGACCTGCAGCGAGATGTCCTCACGGCCGCCGAACGCGCCGCCCGTGCCCGACAGCACCAGCCGGACCTTGTCTTCCGGCAGACCGAGGCAGTGGGCGATCTGCTTGCGGTCCTCGTGCAGCCATTGGGTGGCCACGTACAATTCGACGCCGGCACCGCCCGGGTCGGGCAACGCCAGCGCCGCCTCGAGCCCGAGGAACGCCTGGTCCTGCATCCCGATCTCGTAGGTGCCCTCGACGACGACGGCGCCGGTGGCGGCGGGGTCGCCATGCACGATGCGCTGGTGCCGGATGACGTTTCCGTCCGGGTGGATGGGCTCGTGCCCGCCGGCGATGGCCACCTCGGCGTCGGTGAGCGGGTCGAGCACCTCGTACGTGACCACGATGGCGGCCAGCGCCCGCCGGCACGTCTCGGGGTGATCGGCAGCCACGGCGGCCACGGGCTCGCCGCGGTAGCGCACCACCTCCCGGGCGAAGACGGGCTGGTCCTGGCTGATGAGGCCGTAGGTCGGCGCGCCCGGCACGTCGTCGGCGGTGATGACCGTCTCGACGCCGGCGATCTGCCAGGCCCCGGTCACGTCGATCGACACGATGCGCGCCCGCGGGTGCGGGGAGCGCAGCGTGGCGCCCCACAGCATCCCGTCGGCGTGGAGGTCGTTGGAGAACACGAACGTGCCCTGGACCTTGGGCGGGCCGTCGGGCCTCGCGGCGTTCGTACCGATCACGCCCGGCCGCAGCCCGGTGCGTGCCGACGTGTCGACGGTGGTCATGCGCCGCCCCGGCGGTCGGCGGCGGTGTGCACGGCGGCGATGATGCGCCCGTAGCCGGTGCAGCGGCAGATGTTGCCGCTCAGTGCCTCGCGCACCTCGAGGTCGCTCGGCCGAGGGTTGGCGTCGAGCAGGTCGTGCACGGCGACGATGAGGCCGGGGGTGCAGAACCCGCACTGCACGGCGCCCTCGTCGAGGAACGCCTGCTGCACGTCGGTGAGCGCCCCGTCCGGGCCGAGGCCCTCGACCGTGGTGATCTCCCGGTCGACGGCCGAGGCCGCCAACACCAGGCACGAGCACACCAGCGTGCCGTCGACGAGCACGCTGCACGAGCCGCACTCCCCCTGCTCGCACGCACCCTTGGCGCCGGGGAGCCCGAGGCGCTCGCGCAGCACGTGCAGCAGGCTCTCGCCCAGCCAGGCGTCGGCGACGTCTCGCTCGACGCCGTTGACGCGCAGCCGGTAGTGCAGGTTCGTGGGGGTGTCGCTCACGGGAAGGCCCTTCGCAGCAGGCGGCCGGCCAGCACGCCGACGGCGTGGCGGCGGTAGTCGGCGGTCGAGCGGTGGTCGTCGATCGGGCGGGCCTCGGCCGCGCAGCGCCGGCCGAACTCGGCGGCGAACGCGTCGGGGTCGCCGGGCAGCGTGCCGGCCGCCCAGTCGATGTCGCCGGCCGCCCAGCCCTCGGCCTCTCGGGGCCGCAGGACGGTGGGGGCGACGGCGCCCATCGACACGCGCACCGTGCGGGTGGCGGTGTCGACCGCGAGGCAGGCCGAGGTGGTGGCGATGACCATGGCGTTGCGCACACCCACCTTGGCGTAGCCCTGCCAGCCCGCCAGCACGGGCACCGTGACACCGAGGATCAGCTCGTCGGGTCGGCGGGCGGTGCGCTTCACCCCGACCAGGTAGTCGTGGATGCTCACCTCGCGGCGACCGCCGGTGGACACGAGCGTCACGACGGCGTCGAGCGCGCTGAGCACCGGCAGGCCGTCACCGGCGGGCGAGGCTGTGCCCAGGTTGCCGCCGATCGTGCCTACGTTGCGGATCTGCGGTGACCCCACGGTGCGGGCGGCTTCGGTGAGCGCCGGGAGCAGCGCGGCGAACGACGGCGCGGCCATCTCTGCGTAGGTGCAGCCGGCACCCAGCCACACGGTGGCGGCGTCGGCGTCGTGGCGCCACCCGCGCAGCTCGGCGAGCCGGTCGACCGCCAGGATGCCGGGCGGTTGCCGGTGGCCCATGTTGACCTCGACCATGAGGTCCGTGCCGCCGGCGAGCACGTGGAGCGTGGGGTCTTCGGCCAGCCGGGCCAGGGCGTCGTCGAGCGTTGCTGGCACCAGGACGGTCATGGTTCCTTCAGTGTACAAACCGTCAAACCCCACCCCCAGCTGTACGCCTCGTTCAGATGTTGCGGTTGTCTGATGGTTCCCTGACCCGGGCGCCGATGACGGCGTCGACCTCGATCTCGACGCGCCACGCCGGGTTGGCGAGCGCAGCGACGATGACCGTGGTGTTGGCCGGGCGCAGGCTGCCGAACCGCTCGCCGTGGACCTCGGTCACCGCGGCGAAGTCGGCCGGGTCGACGAGGTACACGCGGGTGCGCACCACGTCCTCCAGCCGGCCGCCGGCCTCCATCAACGCCTTCTCCACCAGTTCCATGCAGCGGCGCGCCTGCACCAGCGGATCGGGATCGACCATGCCGTCGGGCCACAGCGGCGGCGTGCCCCCGAGGAACACGTGGTCGCCCACGCGCACGGCGCGGCTGTAGCCGAAGATGAGCTCCCACGGGGAGCCCGACGAGATGTGCTGGCGATCGTCGCCGTCGTCGTCGCCCACCTCACACCACCTTCGTGCCGATGACCGAGGGGTCGGGATCCGGGAACTGCGGGTCGAGCGCACCCAGGTGGTGGTGCAGCAGCTTGGCCACCGCCACGTCACGCACCCAGTTGCGGTCGGCCGGCACCACGTACCACGGCGCCCACTCGGTGGAGGTCTCGGTGAGCGCCTCCTCGTAGGCGGCCTGGTAGTCGTCCCAACGCTTGCGGTCCTCGAGGTCGCCGGCGCGGAACTTCCACCGCTTGGCCGGGTCGTCGATGCGCTCCTGGAAGCGACGGCGCTGCTCGTCGGCCGAGAGGTGGAGCATCACCTTGATGACGGTGGTGCCCTCGTCGACGAGCAGCCGCTCGAACTCGCGGATGTGCCGGTAGCGCTTGCGCCACCGATCCTCGGGCACGAGCTCGTGGACCCGGACCACGAGGACGTCCTCGTAGTGCGACCGGTTGAAGATGCCGATCTCGCCTCTGCCGGGGCACACCTGGTGGATGCGCCACAGGTAGTCCTGCGCCGTCTCGCGACCGGCCGGCGCCTTGAAGCTGTGGACCTTCACCCCTTGCGGGTTCAGGCCGGTGAACACCGAGCGGATGGTGCCGTCCTTGCCGCCGGCGTCCATGGCCTGGAGCACGAGCAGCACGCCGCGCGACGCCTCGGCGGCCAGCCGGTTCTGCAGGTCGGACAGTTCGGGCAGCAGCTTGTCGAGCTGCTTGCGACCCTGCGGCTTCCCGCTCAGGCCGAGCTTGTCGGCCGGGTCACGGTCGGCCAGCTTCGGCGCCTTGCCGGGTTCTACGAGGAGCTTGTCGAGCACGGCCGCACACTAGACGGGAGGGTTCGGCGCGCCCGAGGGCGGTGACGGGCTCGGGCGACCCGTCGTCCCCCGTTCCGCGCCCGGTCCGTCCCGCCGGTAGGACCGAGCGGGCGGAGAACCGGGCGACGACCGGGATGCCGTCGTTCCGAGCCCGCTCCGTCTCACCCGTGAGACCGAGCGGGCGGAGAAACCCGGAGCCGAGGGGACGGGCGCGTTCAGGCGCCCACGTAGGGGCAATGGCGGCAGCCGCTCTCGCAGCAGGTCCCCCGTTCGGCCAGGAACGCCGCGGTGAACACCTGGAGCCGCGACACCGGGTCGCGGTACGTCGGGATGCGCTCGGCGACCGCCTCGTCATGGGCCGCCATGATCTCGACGAAGTGCCGGTGCCGGGGCGACAGCCGCGAGGGATGCGGTGTCAGGTGATCGGGGCGCAGCGGGGGCACCCCGCCATCATCAGACAGCGGCCTCACGGATGTCGAAGCGGCGCCGCAGCCGCTCCCCCAGGACGTTCAGGCTGAGCACGGTGGCGACGAGCACCAGCGAGGGCATCAGCACGATGTGGTACACGCCCCGGTTGATGTCGTTGCGACCCTGCACGATCATGGTGCCCCACGAGGCGATGGTGGTGTCGAGGCCGACGCCGAGGAAGGCCAGCGTGCCCTCGGCCACGATGATGATGGCGATCGTCAGGAAGCTGAACGAGAGCGCCACCGGCACGACGTTCGGGAGCACCTCGCGCGTGATGATCCGCCGGTTCGTGGCGCCCAGCGCCCGCGCGGCCAGCACGAAGTCGCGCTCGGTGTACACCAGCGTGTTGGCGCGCACGAGCCGGGCCAGCGGGGCCACCGACAAGATGGTGAGCCCGATGACGAGCTTCATCACCCCACGTCCCCAGAACGAGGTGATGGCGATGAGCAGGATGAGCGACGGGAACGACAGCATCACGTCGGCCACCGAGGTGACGACGGTGTCCAGCCACCCTTTGTAGTAGCCGGCCATCAGGCCGAAGACGCCGCCGATGACCATCCCGAGGAAGGCCGTGACGATGCCGATGAACAGCGACGCCCGCGCCCCGTACACGCAGTAGGAGAAGATGTCGCGGCCGTTCTGGTCGCCGCCGAACCAGGCCTTCAAGCTCGGTCCCTGCTTGGCGATCGACGCGTCGACGTGCGTGATCGGGTTGTCGACGACGTAGGGCAGGCGATCGCCGAGCGCGGCGTGGAACACGAGCACGACGAGCCACGTCACCGCGACCCACGTGAGGTTGGGTCGAGGCAGGCGTCGGCGGGAAACCACGCCCGCCGACCCGGCCATCGATACCGCCGGTGCCGAGGTCAGACCGCCGACTCCCGGATGTCGAAGCGACCACGCATCTTCTCGCCGATGACGTTGAGGCTGAGCACGGTGGCCACGAGCACGAGCGAGGGCATCAGCACGATGTGGTAGATGCCGCGGGTGATCTCGGAGCGGCCCTGCACGATCATGGTGCCCCACGAGGCGATGGTGGTGTCGAGGCCGACGCCGAGGAACGCCAGCGTGCCCTCGGCCACGATGATGATGGCCACGGTGAGGAAGCTGAACGACAGCGCCACGGGCACCACGTTCGGCATGATCTCGCGCAGCAGGATGCGCCGGTTCGGTGCCCCGAGTGCTCTGGCCGCCGTGACGAACTCCCGCTGCGCGTACACCAGGGTGTTGGCCCGCACGAGTCGGGCCAGCGGCGCCACGGACAGGATGGTGAGACCCACGACGATCTTGTAGGTCTCCCGGCCCCAGAACGACGTGATGGCGATGAGCAGGATGAGCGAGGGGAACGAGAGCATGACGTCGGCCACCGAGGTGACGAGGGTGTCGATCCAGCCCTTGTAGTAACCCGCGATCAGGCCGAGGCCACCACCGATGAGCATGCCCAGGAAGGCGGTGGCGATGCCGATGAACAGCGAGGCCCGCGCGCCGTACACGCAGTACGAGAAGATGTCGCGCCCGTTCTGGTCGCCGCCGAACCAGGCCTTGGCGCCCGGCCCGATGCGGGCGATGGCGGCGTCGTTGTTCTGCGTCGGGTTCTTCGTGACGTACGGGAGCACGCTGGCGAAGATGGCGTGGAACAGCACGATGACGAGCCAGGCGATGGCGACGTACAGCAGGACGTCCTTGAGCTTGCTCCGCTTGGGTGCGGC
>JANPGL010000177.1:0-5504 GCA_031423915.1 Actinomycetes bacterium
CGGCCCGCGCCGCCCGAGGCCTACGTGCGGGGTGCCGTGATCACCTTCGTCGATCCCAATCGGCCCGGCCGGTTGATCACCCATCGGGTCGTCGGCGTCGATCCCGACGGTCGATTGCGCACGAAGGGCGACAACAACCACGATGCCGACCCGACGCCCATCGACCGCCTCAGCGTGAAAGGGCGCGCCGTGCTCCGCATCCCGTTCGCCGGCGCGCCGGTCGTGTGGGTGATGGATGGTCGGTGGCTGCCCCTCGCCGCGACCGCGGCGGTCCTGCTGGCCGCCGTGCGCACCGCGCTCGCGCCCGGCGAACGACGCGAGCGCCGCCGTCGTGTCGCCGCGCATTGAGCCAGACGTGCCGACGACCAGACGATCGACCGGGACGCCTACGTCAACTCGTCACCCGCGGTGCCGACAGGACGCCATGACCGAGCCCTCGGCCGCCGCCCCGCTCCGGTCGCGCGCCGTCCGGTCGCCGGCCGCGCGGTCGCGGCGATGGGGTGTGTGGCTGCTCTTCGCAGCCTCGACGGCCCTGGCTGTCGCCGGCCACCAGATCGAGGCCGGTGCGGCGATCACCCCTCCGTTCGCCATCGACGTCGACCAGACCCAGGCCGTCTTCCAGCTCACCAACCTGAAGCCCGGACCCCTCGGGTCGCGCTGCCTGGTGCTCACCGTCTCCGGCGGCAAGGCCGACCAGGCGATCCTGTCGGCGACCGTCGGCGGGACCGGCCTGGCCGACTTCCTCGACCTGACGGTCGAGGTGGGTACCTCGGCGGACCCGGCCGTGTGCACCGACTTCGTCGGCGCGGTGGCGTTCAGCGGGACCGTGGGCGCGCTCGGTCTCCAGCACCCCGACCCGAGCGCCGGCGTGCCGCTTGCGCTCGCCGGTCAGACGACCGCCGTCGTCCGCTTCACGCTGGCGCTGCAGAGCGACAACAACGCCATGGGGCGCACGGCCACGCTCACGTTCCGGTTCGACGCCCAGGACGTCTCCACGCCACCGCCCACGACCACCCTGCCGCCCACGACCACCCAGCCGCCCACGACCACCCTGCCGCCGGCGACCAGCGCGCCGCCCACCACCGCACCGCCGACCACCGCACCGTCGATCCCGTCTTCACCGACCACCGCCACATCCGCGGTCCCCACCACGAGCGGTCCTGCCGGGGGCACCACCACGACCAGCACCACGTTGGCAACGTCGACCACGTCGACCACGTCGACCACGTCGACGACCGTGCGGTCTGCGGTCACGGCCCCCACCGCCGGTCGGGGCGGTACGCGCCCCGGCACCGGAGGAACCGGCGGCGACAGCCCCGACACCCCCGACACCACGGCCGCCCCACACGGCGGCGGTCCCGAGATCATCGTGACCGACCCGACGAAGGAACCGGCCCCGGCCAGCGTCGTCACCCGAGCGGTCGAGGTCGTCACCGAGACGGCCGCCGTCGCCGCCAAGACGAGCACGATACCGGCGGCGTTCCTGGCCGCCGTGATGCTGTTCCTCGTCGTGCAGGACCGGTTCGACCGCAACGACCCGAAGCTGGCGCGGGCGCCGCTGGCACCCGAACCCGAGATGGTGTTCCAACCCCGACGCGGAGGGTTGTGACCGTGAACCGCCGGCGCGTCCCGGGATGGTCGGCGGGCGACCTCGTCCCCGTCACCGAACGCCTCCAGAACCTCATGATCTGGCGTACGGCCGTGCTCCTGCTCGCCGTGGGCGGGGTCGTGGCCGTCCCCGACCTGCGCGTCGTACCCGCCGGCGGCGTGCTCGGCGCCGTCACCGGCTTCGTGGCCGCCAGCGCCGTCCTCACGCTCCTCGCCCGCAAGCGTGTGCGCGGCGTCCGGTCGTTGGCCAGGGCGTTGATCCTCGGTGACGCCGTCGCCGTCGTGGCCCTCTCGCTCGGCGTGGGTGGCGTGCACAGCCCTCTGCGCTACCTGCTGATCCTCCAGGCCGTCGAGGCGACGCTCCTGGCGTCGTTCCGTACGGGCCTGAAGGTGGTGGCCTGGCAGTCGCTGGTGGTCTCGAGCCTGTACAGCGCCGGACCCAAGCTCGACGGTGGCCTGGCCACCGTTCACCTTGCAGGCGGCGGCGACCGGCTCGAGGTCGGCGTGCTGCTCGGCTGCGCGTGGGCGGCGGCCATGAGCACGGCCTGGCTGGCAGCCACCAACGAGCGCGAGCTGCGCCGGCGCCGCTACGACCTCGAACAGCTCTCCGCGTACCACGCCGTGCTCGAAGAGGCGACGACCCCGGCGGAGGCCGTCGACGCCTTCATGCGCATGGCGTTGGACGAGCTGGACGTGCGCCGGGTCGTCGTGGCCATCCCCGAGGACGACGACAACCTGCGTGTGATCGGGCACGGCGGTGTCGACCAGGTGCCCGCCGAGCTGGCGCTCACCCCCGGTTCCCTCGTCGCCCAGTCCGTCGAGGCGCACGCCACGCTGCTCGTGGCCGGGCTCGATCCGCTCCTCGACGCACAGCTGGTCGGCCCGTTCGACCGCACCAGCAACCTGGCCGCCCTCACACTGCGCACCGCGCGCGGCCGCGGCGTCGTGCTGGCCGAACCGGGCGGCGGCGCCGGGTCCCGCGTGGAACGACGCGTCGTGTCGATGCTCGAGCGCTACCGCGACGAGTTGGGCTCGCAGCTGTCCAACCTGTGGCTGATCGACTCGCTGCGCACGGCGGCCACCACCGACCCGCTCACGGGTGTGGCCAATCGCGGCCGGCTGCGCGAGATCCTCCAGTCGACGTCGCAGGCCGCCATCCGGCTCAGCCAGCCGCTGTGCGTCGCCATGCTCGACGTCGACCACTTCAAGAGGGTCAACGACAACCACGGGCACGCAGCAGGCGACCAGGTGCTGCGCCAGGTGGCGTCGGTGCTGGCCTACAACCTGCGTCCCTACGACACCGTGGCCCGCTACGGCGGCGAGGAGTTCGTGCTGGTGCTACCGGGCACCGACCTCGACGAGGCCGCCCAGGTGGCCGAGCGCATGCGCCTGGCCATTCCCGTCGGCACCAGCCCGGTGACGGTCACGGCCAGCTTCGGCGTCGCCCGCTTCGACCCGCGCATCGATGACCCCGACCACCTCGTGGAACGAGCTGACGCCCTGCTCTACGAGGCCAAGCAGACCGGCCGCGACCGCGTCGTGGTGGCCCGCCAGGAGCCGTATCCGGTGGCCGAGACGCTCCGCCCGACCACCGGATGACGCACGCCGCGTCGGCTCAGCGGCGAACGCCGAGCAGGTGCTCGACGGCGAGCTGGTCGAGCCGGTCGTAGCCCGCACCGATGGCCCCGCGGCCGTCGGCATCGAAACCGTCGGTGGAGGCGCGCAGTGCGCCGAGGCTCTCGCCGGGGTTCCGGGTGGGCACGGTCAGATCGGCCACGCCGGCGTCGGCGCGGGCGGCCTGCACCTCGGGGTCGGCCTCGAACTCGGCGAAGCGCTCGGCCAGGATGAGGTAGTTGCGCATGCAACCGCGAGCGAACTCCCACACGCCGTCGAGGTCCTCGGTGCGATAGGCCCGGCAGTCGAAGTGCTTCGGCCCTGCGTAGCCGGCCTTCTCGAGCAGCCCGACCAGGAACAGCATCTCCTTCTGGCCCTCCGCCGCGAAGCGGTGGTCCATGTCGAAGCGCGGGCCCTTCTGGGCGTTGAGGTCGATGTGGAAGAGCTTGCCGTGCCACAGCGTCTGGGCGATGGCGTGATGGAAGTTGAGGTTGGCCATCTGCTCGTGACCGACCTCGGGGTTCAGACCCACCAGCTCGGGGTGCTCGAGATCGTTGATGAACGCCAGCGCATGACCGACGGTGGGCAGGAAGATGTCGACCCGGGGCTCGTTCGGCTTCGGCTCGATGGCGAAGCGGATGTCGTAGCCCCGCTCGAGCACGTACTCGCCGAGGATGTCGAACGCTTCCTTGAAGCGGTCGAGCGCCACGCGCACGTCCTTGGCCGAGTCGGTGTCGGTGCCCTCCCGGCCGCCCCAGCACACGTAGGTCTTGGCGCCGAGCTCGGCGGCGACGTCGAGGTTGTCCATCACCTTGCGGAGCGCGAAACGGCGCACGGCCGGGTCGTTGGCCGTGAAGGCGCCGTCGCGGAACACCGGGTGGAAGAACAGGTTCGTGGTGGCCATCGAGCACACGACGCCGGTGTCGGCCAGTGCGGCCGAGAAGCGCTCGATGCGCTTGGCCCGGTCGCCATTGCCCTCGCCGGGGGCGAGGAGGTCGTCGTCGTGGTACGAGACGCCCCACACGCCGAGCTCGCCGAGGCGCTTCACGAGGTCGACCGGATCGACCCAGGGGCGCACCACGTCGCCGAAGGGGTCGCGTCCCTGGTGGCCCACGGTCCACAGCCCGAACGCGAACTTGTTGTCGGGCGTGGGGATGTATGCATCACTCATGGCGTGCACCTTTCCGTTGCGGACGCTGGTAGCTCACCAGCGTCGGATCGTCGAAGATCCGGTCGGCGGCGAGCAGGGCGCCACCGCGGGCCGGCGAGAGCTCGAGGGCCGACAGCTCGATGCGGCAACCACCGCTGGGGCGCGACTGGGAGGCGAACTCGGCATCGAGTGACGCCCGCACCCACGGTCCGATCTGGCGGTAGAAGCCGGTGAGGACGATCACCTCGGGGTTGAACAGGTTGGCCAGGTTGGCGGCGCCCATGCCCAGCCAGTAGCCGAACCGGTCGAGCGCGGCGAGCACGGCGGCGTCGCCCGCCTCGGCCCGCTCGGTGACGACGGCCACCTTCTCCTCGGGGCTCAGGCCGGCGTCGGCTTCGAGCTCGGCGGCCCGGTCGGGCACCGCGGCACGCAGCAGGGCGCGCAGGCCCACGACCGTCTCCCAGCAGCCATGGCCGCCGCACCCGCACGGCAGGCCGTCGGGCACCACGGCCATGTGGCCGACCTCACCGGAGGCGCCGTTCACGCCGCGCAGCAGGCGGCCGTTGATGAGGATGCCGGCACCCACGCCGGTCTCGCCGATGACGCAGACCAGGTTGTCGGCCTCGTGGGCGAGACGGTGCTCGGCCAGCGCCGCGAAGTTGGCCTCGTTGTCGACCACGATCGGGTAGTCGGCCTCGAGCGCGAGTTGCAGGCGCTCGAGCACGGGCACGTCGCGCCATCCGAGGTTCGGGGCCAGCCGCAGCCGGCCGTCGGCCTGGTCGACGACGCCCGGTACGGCGATGCTGAGCCCGGCCACGGTCGTCGCCCCGGCCGCCGCGGCGTCGGCGACCGTCTCCCGGGCGAGACGGGCCAGCGCGGACACCACGCGGCCGCGCGGCGTGTGGACGGCATCGAGCAGTCGGCGCCGTTCGGCCACGACCCGACCGCCCAGGTCGAGCGCCACCGCGGCCAGGTAGTCGACGTTCAGCTCCACGCCGACGGCGGCCACGTGGCGCCCGTCGAGCTCCACCAACGTGGCCGGGCGGCCGACCCGACGGTCGTCGCTGCGGCCCGCGAACCCGGTCTCGCGCACGAGCCCGCGCTCGGCCAGGTCGGCCACCAGGCTCGACAC
>JANPGL010000178.1:0-8236 GCA_031423915.1 Actinomycetes bacterium
GGCGCCGAGACCGACCACGAGCCGGCCGCCGCTGATCTCGTCCACGGTCGAGGCCAGCTTGGCCAGCATGGCCGGTTCGTGGAAGCCGGCGCAGGCCACGAGCGGTCCGAGGGTCACGCGCTCGGTCACGGCGGCCAGGCCCGCCAGCGTCGTCCACGCCTCCCACGGCCCCCGACGCGGTTCGGGCGGGCGATCGTAGAGGAGATGGTCGCCGACCCACACCGAGTCGAGTCCGACGGCCTCGGCGGTGCGGGCCATGGCAGCCAGCTCGGGCCACCGCACCTCCCGCTCGACCTCGGGGAGCTGGACACCGATGCGCAGGGGGCGGGTCACGGCGGCACCGTAGGCGCCACACGGTCGTCCAGGGGAACAGCAGGAGGAGCGCTCAAGTTCTTCCCAGTTCCTTGCCGATGGACGAGGGTCACGCATGTCCTCGGAGGCCGACGGTGAAGCGGTTCAGCTCCATTCGCAGCAGGGTCGGCCTGCTCGTCGTGCTCGGCGTCGGCGCGATCTCGATCGTCTCGATCCTGGCCCTCGGCGGGTTCCGGCAGCTGCGCATCGGCGGGCCGCGCTACCACACCATCGCCCAGAACAACGCGCTGCTGGCCGACGTCCTGCCGCCACCGCTCTACATCATCGAGATGGACCTCGTGTCGCACCAGCTCGTCGATGCCGTCGGGGCCGGGGCGACCACCCGGGTCGGCGACCTACGTCAGGCCATGACGATCCTGCGTACCGACTACGACGGGCGGCTGACCTACTGGAGCGGCGCGCTCGAGGACCCCGCCAGCCGCGACCTGCTCACCCAGGCCGACGCGGCGGCGCGACGGTTCTTCACCGCCTATGACGGGCCGTTCCTGTCCGCCGTGGACGCCGGCGACGCTGCGGCCGCCCGCACGGTGCTTACCAACGACCTGGCGGTGGCGTACACCGAGCACCGGACGATCATCGAGAAGATCGCGGAGCGCACAACCACCCAGGCCGCCGCCGTGGAGAGCGGCGCAAAGGACAGCGCCAACAGCACCATGATGCTGCTCGGCATCCTCGCCGCGCTGATCGCCGGCGGCACGCTCGCCATCGGTCTGCTGGTCAACCGGGCGATCTCGCGCCGCATCGCGCTGCTCGAGGAGACCATGGCTGCCTGCGGCGAGGGCGACCTTCGCGTCCGGTTCGAGCTCGACCGCGACGACGAGGTGGCGCACATCGGCGCCTCGTTCAACACCATGCTCGACCGGATCTCGTCGAGCTTCCGCCAGGTCGAGACCGCGTCGTCGAGCCTCGTCGGCGAGGCCGAGCAGCTCACGGCCCTGAGCGCCGACCTGTCGAGCGCGGCGGCCGAGACGAAGGGTCGCACCACCCAGGCGGCGATCGGTTCCGAGGCCGTGGCGCAAGCGATCGAAGACCTGGCGGTGTCGGCGCGCGAGTTCTCGGTGGCCATCGCCGAGGTGGCCCGGGCGACGTCCGGTGTGGCCGCCGTATCGACGTCTGCGGTCGAGGCCACGAGCGACGCCGAGCAGGTCATGGTGACGCTCAACGCCGACGCCTCCGAGGTGGCGCGCGTCGCCGAGGTCATCGACGAGATCGCCGGCAAGACCAACCTGCTGGCGTTGAACGCCACCATCGAGGCCGTCCGGGCCGGCGAGCACGGCGAGGGCTTCGCCGTGGTGGCCGGCGAGGTGAAGGAGCTGGCGCGGGCCACATCGGAAGCGACCGGCGACATCGCTCGGCGACTGGCGGCCATCAACGGTTCCGTCGCCCAGATGGCCACGGCGGTGACCGCCATCCGCGAGACGATCAGCCGACTCGACCACGAGCAGGCGGTGATCGCCGCTGCCACCGAGGAGCAGTCGGCCACGACGAACGCCATCTCGGAGACGGTCAGCGGCGCGGCCGCGTCGACCATCCAGGTGCACGACGGGATCGCCCAGGCGGCCGCCGTCGCCGAGGAGGCGGCGATCGGGGCAACCGCCACCAGCCAGTCCGCCGGCCGGGTCGCCACCACCGCCGCCGAGCTGCGTCGGCTCGTCGGCCAGTTCAGCCTGTAGCCGGCGCCGGGCCCCGACGCCCTTGACAGCTGCTTTCGGGCCTCCCCCATCGTCCCCCTCGCTTCCCTGCGACCCGTCCGTGCGACATCGGGTGTGAGACGTCCGGCCGGGTCAGTGATCCGAGGGCGTCGATGGGCCGGTCCCAGGCGGGTCGAGCCCGGCCCACGCCATGATCACCTCTCCCGCCGGCGACACGATGCCGAGCGAGCCGGTCGCGTCGGTGAGGGTCAGCTGTCCCCGCGTCGGCGCGGCCGTCGTACCGGCGCGACACCAGCGTTCGATCCGGCCCGAGTCGCCGTCGGCCCTCCAGACGAGGTCGTCATCCTCGATGGCGACCCGGCCGCGCCAACGCCCCGCGGCCTCGACGAGCGTCCCCCGCTGCGGCGCCATGTCCCCCGACGTCCGGAAACGTCGCAACAACCGGGCGCGGGCACGGTGGTCGAACCACAGGGGGCCCACCCCAGCGACGCTGACGAGCCCGAGCCCCCACAGCCCGCGGACGACCGCCATGAGAGCGATGTACGCGCACATCGCGCAGTACCAGACGTACGACCGCCGCCGGCGCATGTGGGCACCTACGCCAGGAAGGTGGCGACCTCGGCGTCGGTGAGACGCTGGAAGCAGCGGCGCCCGTTCGTGCGGGCCAGAGCCGCGACTTCGAGATCGTCGGCCACCAGCGTGCGGTTCGGGCCGGAGATCGCCCGGGAGGCGATCTTGACGGCCTCGGCGAGCGTCAGCCCTTCCGTCCAGCCTTCGGCCACCCGTGCCGCGATGGCCTCGGCCTCGCCGCCGAGCACGCTGAAGCGCTGCTCGTCCATCACGGTGCCGTCGTAGAGGACGTGGAACAGCTGGTCCCGACCGGGCACGAGCCCGACCTCGGCCACCAGGATCTCGACCTCCATCGGCTTCATCTCGTGCGTGAAGATCTGCCCGAGGATGCCCGCGTACTGGTTGGCCAGGCTGCGGGCGTCGACGTCGTCGCGGCTGTACTGGTAGCCCTTCAGGTCGGCGGCGCGCACGCCGGCGACCCGGAGCTGGTCGTACTCGTTGTACTTGCCGATGCCGGCGAAGGCGATGCGGTCGTAGATCTCGCTGACCTTGCGCAGCGTGTTCGACGGGTTCTCGGCCACGAGGGCGACGCCCTCGGTGTAGATCAGCGCGGTGAGGCTGCGGCCGCGGGCGATGCCCTTGCGGGCGTAGTCCGCCCGGTCCTTCATCAGCTGCTCGGGTGCGACGTACGGCATCATGCTCATGGCCGGCTCATCCCCTTCGCCGCCGCGATGCCTTCGAAGCGGGTGCGCAGCTCGTCGTCGGCCACGCGTTGGTACCCGTGCTCGGTGATGGTCGCCACCACCGGGTAGATGCCGCGCAGCGCGTCGGGCCCGCCGGTGGCGGAATCCGAGTCGGCGGCCTCCCACAGCGCCTTCAGGCACAGGTCGATCGCTTCGTCCCGGGCCAGCCCCTCGCGGTAGCCGACCTTGATGACCGTGCCGGCGTGGAGGCTGCCCGAACCGGTGGCGATCTGGTCGGCCTCCTCGTAGCGCCCGCCGGTGACGTCGTAGGCGAACAGACGACCCACGAGCCGCCGCTGGTCCCATCCGGCGAAGATCGGCACGACGACGAAGCCCTGCATGGCCGCGGGCAGGTTGCCGCGCAGCATCTGGCTGAGCTGGTTCGCCTTGCCCTCGAGGGAGAGCGTCACACCCTCGACCTTCTCGTAGTGCTCGAGCTGGAGCTGGAAGAGCTTCACCATCTCCATGGCCGGTCCGGCCGCGCCGGCGATGGCCACGCCCGAGTAGCGATCGGCCTCGGACACCTTCTCCATCGTCCGGTGGCTGATGAGGTTGCCCGACGTGGCCCGCCGGTCGCCCGCCATCAGGACGCCGTCGGCGAACCTGATGGCCACGCACGTGGTGGCGTGCGGCACCGCGAGGTCGCCCCCGGCGGCCGGGAAAGGATCGTTGCCGAGCCGCCGGAGCAGATCGGGGAAGCTGGAACCGGGATCGTCGCCCGGCGCGAAGAAGGGCATCGACATAGCTGGCGGCAGGCTACCGGTGAACCGATCGGGCCGCCGGAGCGGGCCGGACCGGGCCAGGATCGGGCTACTGCCCGCCCTTCTGGACGTAGCTCTTCACGAACTCCTCGGCGTTGGTCTCGAGAACCTCGTCGATCTCGTCGAGCAGGTCGTCGAGCTCGGCCTTCAGCTTCTCGCCGCGGGCCGTGGACGCGGGCGATTCCTCGACCACTTCCTCGGTGCGCTCGGGTGCGCCCTTCTGCTTCTGCGTGCGCTCGGCCATGGCCACCTCCCCTTCCGCCCCGCCGGGGCTCGTTCTAAGCGCCGAGACGGTCGAGGAGCTCGGCCGCCGTGGTGCACTCGTCGATCAACTTACCCACAAGTTCCTCGGTTCCGCGGCGCGGTTCCATCATCGGCACGCGCCGCAAGGGGTCGCGACCCACGTCGAACACCAGGGAGTCCCAGTTGGCGGCCACGATCTCGTCGGGCCACTTGGCCAGGCACCGACCTCGGAAGTACGCCCGCGTCGACGGCGGCGGCTGCTCGACGGCGAACTCGGCGTCGGCCTCGTCGACCAGACGGGTGAGATCGAGCCGATCGGCGAGACGCTTGCCCGGACGCATGTCGTGGTACTGGAGGTCCATGGCGCGCAGGCGGGCGTCGTTCGGGGCCAGCCCGTGGCGGTCGGCGTAGGCCGTCAGCAGACGGCGCTTCGCCACCCAGTCGACGAGGTGGGCCACGCTGTCCGGGTTGGTCTCGAGGCCCGTGAGGACCTCCTCCCACATCCGCAGCACCTCGGCGCCGACCTCCTCGCCGACGGCCGACAGCCCGCGCTCGCGCTCGTACTTGCGGCTCCGCTCGACGAGTGCCCACTGCAGGTCGATCGCCCGCATGCGGCGGCCGTCCTTCAGGCCCACGGTCACCTGCATGGACGGGTCGTGGCTCACGTGGCGGATGGCGGCGACCGGGTTCGCCAGCGCAAGGTCACCACCGAGGACGTCGTCCTCGATCATGGCGAGGACGATGGCGGTGGTGCCCACCTTCAGGAACGTGGAGGCCTGCGCCATGTTGGCGTCGCCCACGATCACGTGGAGCCGGCGGTACTTCGTGGGGTCGCAGTGCGGTTCGTCGCGCGTGTTGACGATGGGCCGCTTCAACGTCGTCTCGAGGCCGACCTCCTCCTCGAAGAAGTCGGCCCGCTGGCTGATCTGGTAGGGCACGTCCTTGATGCCGAGCCCCGGCAGTTCCACGCCCACCTTCCCGGCCCCGCAGATGATCTGACGGGTCACGAAGTGCGGCGTGATCTGGCTGACGATGCGTCCGAACGATGTCTCGCGGGCCATCAGGTAGTTCTCGTGGCAGCCGTAGCTGTTGCCTTTGCCGTCCGAGTTGTTCTTGTAGCAGACGAGCTCGGCGCCGTCGGGCAGGAGGCGTCGGGCGAGCTCCATCGACGCCACCACGATCAGCTCGCCCGCCCTGTCCCACTGCACGATCTCGCGCGCGTCGATGCACTCGGGCGTCGACACCTCGGGGTGGGCGTGGTCGACGTAGTAGCGGGCACCGTTGGTGAGCACGGCGTTCACCAGATGCGTCTCGACCTCGGGAGGGAGCGCACCATCCATGAGGAACCCGCGTGCGTCGCTCGCCGGCGACTCGTCCTCGAAGTCCCAGCCGACCCGACGACGGAACTGGCTGACGTAGGCGTTGACCAGCACCGAGCAGGCGGCGATCGGGTTCACGTCGGCACCGCGGACGACGATGCCGTACTCGGTCTCGATGCCGCAGACCTTGGGGATCGCCATGAGCGGGACCCTACCCCGGTCCCGTGCTCAAGACAGCGGCAAGAACCCGCCGTAGCCTCCGCACGGTCCCGAGGCGGACCGATGGGCCCCCGTGTCGTCGCGTGCGGGTTCCGCCCCCTCCCGTGCCGCCCGCCCGGCGGCCGTCGCCGCCCTCGTGGCGACCGGTATCGGTCTCCTGGCGCTCGCCAGCTGCTCCGGCCCGGGCTCGGCCACGGCCGCCAGCAGCACCGCTTCCGGCGCCGACGTCGGCGCCGAGCACGGCCTCGTGCTCACGCGCAGCGCCGGCACCTACCTGATGGTCCTCGACATCCTGGCCCCCGAGCCGATGTACACCAGCGGCGACCTCGCCGTGACCCACCCGGCCGACGGCGAGCTGGTGGTGCGCGGCACGGCCGCCCCGGTCGACGGCGAACACACCCGCCACGTCGAGATCCACGTCTACGACCTGCGCGACGGCGAGCCCGTGCGAGTCCCGACGCCGTCGCTCACGTTCGTCGACCACACCTCGGGGCGCACGCAGGCCCTCGACGCCACCCTGATGCACGATCTCGCGCTCGGCGAACGCGACGACCACTTCGGCACGAACGCCCCGTTCCCTGCGGGCCACCGCTTCACGTTGCGGGTCGGGTTCGACGGTACGACCACCGACTTCACCGGGGTCCTGCCGTGACCGTCGACCCGTTCGCTCCCGCCGACACCGCCGACCCCGACGCGCACGAGCGGCCCCGGCGGTCGTTGACCCGCCGCGTCGGCCTGGCGTTCGGTGTGGTCGTCGGCCTGCTGGTCACCGTGGTCGTGTGGTCGGTGATCGCCTTCGGCGCGCTGGCCAGCCGCATCGAGCGAGTCCACCACACCGACGTGGTGCTGGCGGGCGCGGCGGCCGACCTGCGCGGCGAACTGGCGGGCATGCTCCAGAGCCAGACCGCCTACGTGATGAACGCCGGGGAAGGACGCGCCGCGTTCGAGACGCGACTCGATCGCGTCGACACCGCCATGGGTCGCCTCAGCCACCTGGTGGACCGGCCGGCCGACGTGGCCCTCGTGACGAAGATGCAGTCCGAGCTGGGCGCTTTCCGGACGGTCGACACGCACGTGTGGTCGGCCCTGCAGGACGGACGGCCGACCGCGGCGCGCGGCCTGATCGCCGGCCCCAACTCGCTCACGCTGAGCTTCCTCGAGAACGACGCCGCCGCGCTGGCCGACCGGG
This sequence comes from Actinomycetes bacterium, assembly GCA_031423915.1. Classification (GTDB taxonomy): domain Bacteria; phylum Actinomycetota; class Acidimicrobiia; order Acidimicrobiales; family Ilumatobacteraceae; genus JANMAT01. The sequence continues at coordinate 7,069 of JANPGL010000178.1, forward strand.
CCCGGGCCGCCGAGGAGGCGGGGCTGCGCGGCGTCGATCGGCTCGTCTCGACGAGCCGGATCGTCCTCGTCGCCCTGGGCCTGGCCGCCACGGCCATCGGCGCGTTCCTGGCGGTGCGCACGGCGAGCCGGATCCGCGAGCCGCTCGACGATCTCGAACAGGCGGCCCGACGTGCCGCGCACGGTGACCTCGACGTCGTCGTCGCCGTCGGCGGTGACCACGAGACGGGCCGCCTCGCCGAGGCCGTCAACGACATGATCGACCGGCTCCGGCGGTCGGTTCGCGACGGCGCGTTCGATACGCAGCTGCGCGCCGCGCTCGAGATGGTGGACACCGAGCCCGAGGTCATCCAGGTGCTGGGCGAGGCCGTCAACGAAGTCGTTCCCGCGCACCCCACCGAGTTCCTCCTCGCCGATCCGGTGAAAGCGCACATGGAGCAGTCGACCGTGCGCGGCCCCCTCTCGTCGGGCCCGCAGTGCCCGGTCGACTCGCCGTTCAGCTGCGCCGCGGTGCGCTCGGGGCAGGTGGCCGTGTTCCCCTCGAGCGGTGAGCTCGGCGCCTGCCCCCATCTGCGGAACCGCCCCTACGGCATGGTGTCGGCCACGTGCGTCCCCGTGATGTTCATGGGGCGGGCGCTCGGCGTCATCCACACGGTGGGGCCGGCCGGGCAGCCGCTGGCCGACGCCGACGTGGAGCGCCTGCGCGTCCTCGCCGGGCAGGCCGGCTCGCGCATCGGCATGGTCCGGGCGTTCGACCGCACCCACCTGCAGGCCACCACCGATGCGCTCACCGGCCTACCCAACCGCCGCTCGCTCGAGGCACGCGCGGCCGAGCTCGAATCCCGGGCGAAGGACTACGCCGTGGTCATGTTCGACCTCGACCGGTTCAAGGATCTCAACGACACCTACGGCCACGAGGCGGGCGACCGGGCCCTGCGTCGCTTCGCGTCGGTGCTGCGCGACAGCATCCGCCCGAAGGATCTGGCCGTGCGCTTCGGCGGCGAGGAGTTCGTCGTGGTCCTGCCGGCCAGCGGCGCCGCCCTGGCCCTGTCGGTGGCCGAGCGCGTCCGCACCCGCCTGGCCGAGCTCACCAACGGCAGCGACGCGCCCACCTTCACCGTGTCGGCCGGGATCGCCACCTCGGGACGACAGGGTGCCTTCGAGGCCGC
>JANPGL010000179.1:0-3028 GCA_031423915.1 Actinomycetes bacterium
GGCGCCGTGCAGACCGAGTCGTTCAGCACATCGCTCGCCCTCGAACGTTCCATGGCGTGGTGGGTGTGCGCCATCGGCGCACTGGTCGTGGTCGCAGCGCTGCTCGTTCCCCGTACGATCACTCGCAGCAGCGACGTCCGCACCGTCTAACTTGCGGCGAAACGCTCCTGTCCGATGCGACGATTACAAGCGCTCACGCCGCAGGATCGAGCCCTTCTCGCCCTCCGGCGCGGCGTCGTACTCGGCGAGCACCGCCCGCTTGTACTCGGCGATGAACTGGCGGCGCCGCGAACGAGCGGCTGGATCAACATCATCGACGCCCACGCCCCCATCCTCACGGGCGCGACCGGGCAACCCTGCGATCGGCAACGACATCGAACAACAAGTCCGTTCTCGCCCCACAAGCGCAGGACCCGCAACAGCGGAGGTCACAAGTCAGCCTGACAGGTAGGGAAACTCGCCGCAGCCGCCTGACGAACAGCCGTCGGCATCGAGGTGTGCAAGCGCGCGTAGCACGCCCCCACACCTCGCCCGGCCCCTCGGTCCGTGGTCGGTTCGTGTTGCCGGATCGGTCGACCGCTGACAGGAGCCAGAGGGCCGAACTGGCGGCGTTGCGATGTTCACGAACCGATGTCGGGCGATTCGCCCGTCTCGACGAGGGTCTGCGCCACTTCACGGAGCTTGATGTTCATGCGCTGCGACGCCCGGCGGAGCATGTCGAAGGCCGCCTCGGCGGTAACACGTTCGCGCTCCATCAGGATCCCTTGAGCTTGACCGATGAGTTCGCGGGTCAATAGGGCCTCGCTGAGGTTTTCCGCCTTCGTCCGGTCGGTGGCCCGTCTTTCGGCGGAATCCACGGCGAGCCGGGCCAACGTGGCGAACAGTTGCCCTTGGGCCCGGTCGGTAGCTCCGAAGGCAGCCGGAAGTCGCGCATAGAGGTTCAGCGCGGCCGGCTTGCTCGTGGCCAACGAATAGGCCAGCACGCTGCGAACCCCGGCAGCGACAGCTGCCGGGGCGAACGTCGGCCAGCGGGCATCGTCGATCAAGTCCTCGGCGTAGCACGCCGACCGGCCGGTCGACGCGTCCAGACAAGGACCCTCGCCCGAGTCGATCTGCAACTGATCGATGACGACAACCAACGGGCTGCTCGCCGCAGCGGTCATGACCGTACTGCCATCCACCAGAAACACCCCGGCCGCTTCACAGCCGTCAACGGCTCGTTCGGCCAGATCAACGATGCGTTGCAACGTCTCCTGCACCGAGCCCGCCGCGAACAACTCCGTCGCCACCTCGGCGACGGCCGCGTGCAGATCAAGAAAATCGTCAGCGGGCACCACGGGAACATCAGGCCACAAAACAGGAGTGCGCTGCAACCGGCAGGGATCCCGGGTGATACCGTCCGATCACCTTTGACAGCAAGGGTTTCCCTCCGCCGCCCAGATCACCGTGGCGCTGGCCATGAAAGGGTCACCCATGCGCTGCTCGCTGCCGTCTCCCGAGCCGGGAGGGCTAGTTCTGGCTGCCCGATCAGGGAGCCGGCCCGTCGGCACGGCGTCGAGCGACGCAACACGCAGTGGGTGCTGACTCCGGGCCGGGCATGAGCGGCGATCGAGCGAACAGGCTAGTCGTCTCCTTCCGGTTCTTCGTGCACCGCAACGAGCTACACGTGGGCGCTGAGGTCGACGCCCTCACGGCGCCCGGCCTGCGAGCCGCACTCGGTGTCCTCGTGGCTGAGCCGCAGGACGTAGTGGTGGACCTGGCGGCCGTGACGTTTCTGGATGCGTCGGGACTCGGGACGATTGCCGACATCGCGGGCCAGCTCCGGCCATCGGGCCGGGTGCTGACAGTGCAGTCGGCTCCCAGGCGGGTCCGGTGGCTTCTCGAGCTCACCGGGCTCGATGAGGTCGTGCGCTTCGATGTCGCTGCCCCCGCTGAAGGTCTCGGCTCGGAGCAGCTGCACGGCGACGGTTCGCTCGGACCGCAACGACCAAGCGTCGATCTAGTTGCGGACCTCGTGCGGGTGGGTTCCCCACCCGACGCCGCTCGGATCGACGCCGCGCTCGGCCGCGTCGTCGTTCTCGCCGACGCCACCGTCAAGGGCGCCGACGGCGTCAGCGTCACACTCGAACGCGACGGTCAACTGGTGACCGCGGCCTCGAGCAACGACACGGTGCTCCGGATGGACCACCATCAGTATCGAACCGGGCAGGGGCCGTGCCTAGCCGCGGCGTCACGCGGACATTGGTTCCACATCGAGTCGCTGCAGCACGAAACCCGCTGGCCCGCTTTCGTCCCACACGCCGCCGCTGACGGCATCGCGAGCATCCTGTCCTCGCCGGTCATGTCGGCCGAGCGATCGATCGGCGCGCTGAACATCTACTCGAACACCGAGCGCACGTTCGGACCGCGCCAACAAGAGTTGGCCAGCCTGTTCGCCGCTCACGTTTCTGAAATCCTGGCCGATGCCGGGGCAAGCCCGACAAACACGCAGATGACCGCCCGCATCACCGAGGGGTTGCGGACACGCGAGACGATCGCTCGAGCCCAAGGCATGATCATGGCCGAACAAGGAGTGACCGCCAACATCGCAGCGACCAGACTCCATCAGGCCGCACGGACCGCACGCTGCACAGTGCTCACCCACGCGACGACCCTCACTTCCGCCGCGGACGCCACTGGGAACTCCGCGTGAGCGCCCACCGTGAGTGAGCCCAACGACGCCCTTGAGCACGCCCGCCAAGACCTGGGTCTCTCGGTCGACGAACTCTGGATGCGCTACTTCGCGCTGGGCGGCATGAGCACCGCACTTGAAGTTGAAGCCATCCTCTACTGCGCACTCGTGCCCGACGATCACGACCGCGACCTGCTAGCGGTGGCCCTCAACGAGCGCTACACCGAACTCGGCGGCGACCACCCCGTTCCCTACGCCGACGACGACCCCCAACCGAGCTGAACGACCGCCGCGATCGGCCTAGGGGTGGGTCGACCGCGAGTCCGCTGCCCCGTTGATCGCGCTCAGCGAAGTTCC
>JANPGL010000180.1:0-3600 GCA_031423915.1 Actinomycetes bacterium
GTCGACGTGGCGGGGGCGGCGGCACCGTCGCTCGACCATCCGGTGCTGCAGGCGCTGGTGTCGCGCCGCGATCTCCCGGTGCGGGCCAAGCTCGGCTGGACCGACGTGGCCCGCTTCGCCGCGCACGGAATCCCGGCGGCCAACTTCGGCCCCGGTGACGCCACGCTGGCGCACACGAAGGACGAGCGGGTCTCGCTCGAGCCGATCGAGCGGTCGCTCAGCGCGCTCGTCGACCTGGTGACGCGGGGCGCGTGAGGGGCGGTCTCAGAGCCGCCGCATGACGGTGACGATCTTGCCGAAGATGGTCACCTGGTCGGCATCGAAGACCATGGGCACCATGGCGCTGTTCGAGGGGGTGAGCACGACCTTGCTCCCCTTGCGACCGTACGTCTTCACCGTGGCTTCTTCGCCGGGTATGCCTGCCACGACGATGTCGCCCGAACGAGCCTCGGCCTGCTGGCGTGCGATGACGAAGTCGCCGGACAGGATGCCCGCCTCGATCATGGAGTCGCCGCGCACCCGCAGCATGAACAGGTCGCCGTCGGTGCCCGTGAAGTCGGACGGGACCGGCAGCACCTCTTCGACGTTCTCCTGCGCCAGCACGTCCGTACCGGCCGCCACGTCGCCAACGAGCGGCACGTGGCGGACAGGGCGACGCTCCATCGCCGCGCCCGACGACGGGTCGTAGCGCACCTCGATGGCACGCGGCTTGGTGGGGTCGCGCTTCAAGAAGCCGAGCCGCTGAAGCGTGGCGAGGTGGTTGTGCACCGTCGACGGCGACGTGAGCCCGACGGCTTCGCCGATCTCGCGGACCGAGGGCGGATAGCCCCGGTCGACCATGTGACGCTCGATCATCTCGAGGATGTCGCGCTGGCGGGCGGTGAGCTGGATCTCGACCATGTGGATAGCGTACGCGTGTTCGTGGGTGGGGTCAAACATCTGTTCGTCCCGGGCGTGTCGTCGCAGCGCTTGACGCCGAACAGGCGTTCGTGCTGAAGTTGCCGTCGAACGGGTGTTCGCCGGTGATCGAGCCCTCTGCCGGTGGCCCCGTTCGGTCCTCACCACCACGCCAATGCAGCGCAGGAGCCACCATGCCCGTCGCCGTCGACCTCCCCGTCCGCCCCTCCCGTCCCGCCGCTGGCCCCGTCTCGGCGTCGTCGCTGGCGTCGGCGCGCCGGGCGTCCCGGCGGGGCGCGGTGTTGCGCCGTCGTCGCGTGGCGGCGCTCGTCTTTTCGGTCGCGGCGCTTCTCGGCGCCGTGCGGGCCGTGGCGGCGTTCGGGGCCGGCCCTGCCTCCGGCCCCGAACGCCGCCCGCCCATCCACGTCGTGCAGCCGGGCGAGACCTTGTGGTCGATCGCGGAGTCGCTCGATCCCGGTGACGTGCGGGGACTCGTGCGGCGGTTGGCGAAGCTGAACGGCGGCGGCGACGAGCTCGAGATCGGTCAGCGCCTGGTGCTGCCGGAAGGGTCGCCGTCGGGCGGCTGAACGAGGTCTGGCACTACGCTCGGTTCGTGCGCTGCCCGTCCTGCAAAGCCGACGACACGAAGGTGGTCGACTCTCGGCAGGCCGACGACGGCACCGCCATCCGCCGCCGGCGGTCGTGTCCGGTGTGCACCGCTCGATTCACTACGTACGAGCGCATGGAAGAAGTGCCGCTCGTCGTCGTGAAGCGGTCGGGGGCGAAGGAGCCGTTCGACCGGGCCAAGGTCGTGTCGGGCGTGCGGGCCGCCGCGAAGGGGCGTCCCGTGACGCTCGATCAGATCGAGTCGCTGGCCACCGACGTCGAGGATGTGATGCGCCTCGAGGGTCCGGAGGTGACGACCCAGCAGGTAGGTCTCGCCACGCTCGACGCCCTCCGGGTTTTCGACGAAGTGGCCTACGTGCGGTTCGCCAGCGTCTACAAGGGTTTCGACGCAGCGTCCGACTTCGAGCGGGAGCTCACGTTGCTGGCCAAGGGCACGGCGCCCAAGTTGCCGCGCTGAGACCTGTCGCCAGCGAACCCGTCGAACGCACGCTGTGGCGGTCCGGTGACGCTCCGTTTTCCCACTCAGCGCTGCGAAAACGCGAATTTGGCACACTGTGTGGTCGATGCCCCACCCAGGGCTGTGGACGGCGGTGGACAACCTCGCGTTGCCCACAGTGCGGTCCACAGGGCGACGCCGGGAATTCACAGGGTTGTACCTCTTCCTCCACACAGGCCCTGTTCCGTAACGTCACCCCGGCATCGGCTGCGGTGCGCAAGAAGGCGGATGCACGGGAGAACCGGAGGGGGGCTCGATCCTTTCAGTTCTGTCTTGGGGCCGGACGCGGCTCCGAACCTGCTCTTACGCACCGCAGCCACCGATGTTCGGTCCGTCCGCACGGCTTTCGCACGCCCAGCGATAACCTGCTCACGAACCGTTGACAGCCCTGTAACTACAGTGCTGTAATGTCAAGACCTAGTAGGCGGCGGAGCGGTTCTAGCGCAACCAGCACAAGATGTTGTGTCACCGGCCCAGGCAGAGCTTGGGCCGTTCCACCCGGAGCAGACGGACGGCGGGGGCCAGATCCCGAAGCTTCGATCCGGAAGGGCACGGCACCGGTGCGGGGCAACGGCTTCGGCGGACCGAGACCAGATCATCAGAAATGGAGCACGCATGTCCCTCGCACCCGATCGCATCGGCATCGGTATCAACCGACACTTCACAACCCCCGGTGCGCATCCGTACGACGAGGTCGTCTGGGAGCGTCGCGATGCCCGGATCACGAACTACCGCGACGGTTCGGTGGCTTTTGAACAGCTGGCTGTGGAATTCCCCGTCAGCTGGTCGGTGAACGCCACGAACATCGTCTCCCAGAAGTACTTCCGCGGCACGCTCGGCATGGCCGAGCGCGAGTCGTCGCTCCGTCAGGTCATCGATCGTGTGGCCGACACCATCACGACGTGGGGCACCGAGGGCGGCTACTTCACCGACGACGCAGAGGCCGAGACGTTCAACGCGGAGCTCAAGCACCTGCTCGTCACGCAGAAGGCGGCGTTCAACAGCCCGGTGTGGTTCAACATCGGCGTGAAGGGCGTGCCGCAGCAGGCGAGCGCCTGCTTCATCCTGTCGGTCGACGACAAGATGAACTCGATCCTGAACTGGTACCGGGAAGAGGGCGTGATCTTCAAGGGCGGCTCCGGCTCGGGCGTCAACCTGTCCCGCATCCGTTCCAGCCGCGAGCCCCTCGAGGGTGGCGGCACCGCCTCGGGCCCCGTCAGCTTCATGCGCGGCGCCGATGCCTCGGCCGGCACCATCAAGTCGGGCGGCAAGACCCGTCGTGCCGCCAAGATGGTCATCCTGAACGTCGACCACCCGGACGTGGTCGAGTTCGTGTGGTGCAAGGCCAAGGAGGAGCGCAAGGCGCGCGTGCTGCGCGACAACGGCTTCGACATGGACCTCGACGGCGCCGACAGCCACTCGATCCAGTACCAGAACGCGAACAACTCGGTGCGGGTCACCGACGAGTTCATGCAGGCCGTGCTCGACGATGCCGACTGGCACCTGCGCGGCGTGGTCGACGGTGAGATCAAGAAGACCATGAAGGCCCGTGACCTCATGCGTCAGATCTCCCAGGCCAC
>JANPGL010000181.1:0-5955 GCA_031423915.1 Actinomycetes bacterium
GCCGTCGTGGTGGCAGCCATCAACTTGTCGAACTCGCTGTTGAGGTGATCCTGCGCGCGAGCGGTGGCGATGCCGGTGCCCCACAGCTGGTAGCCGACGAAGCCGAACAGCAGCACCCCGGCACCGATCATCGTCCGGCCGGCCCCACCGACGACGGCGCGCCAGTCCCACCGCCGGCGGCGCGCCGGGGCCTGCGGCTTGGCGGGCCAGTCCATGCGGACCGGTCGGCGGGGGAGGAGGAACTTGGGGAGCACGCTGGTGGACGACCTTAGGCCCGACCTATCGGCCACGACCGGCAGCCGCTGACCCGTTCGGGCCGGTCGACCGCTTGGGGGCGGGTCGCGCCCGGGCGCTACCGTTGCCCGACCCACCATGGACCCGGTCGTCTCCCTCCGCTCCGCCGTGGCGCTCCTCGGCCGGTTCCCCGCCCTCGCCGGGGTCGACCTGACCGTCGACCGGGGCGAGATCGTCCTGCTGCGCGGGCCCAACGGGGCCGGAAAGTCGACGTTGCTGCGCGTGTGCGCCGGCCTGGTGGCCATCTCCGAGGGCGAGGGCTCGGTGCTCGGCGTGCCCCTCGGTGCGGGCCGCACCCGGGAGTTGCGCCGGCGGGTGGGTCTGCTCGGTCACGCCAACGGCCTGTACGACGACCTGACCGTGGCCGACAACGTGCGCTTCTGGGCGGGCACCACCGGCGCCTCGCCCGACGAGGTGACCGCCGCACTCGCCCACCTGGGCCTGGCCGGCCGCCTGGCCTCCACCGCCGTGTCGAAGCTGTCGGCGGGTCAACGGCGGCGCACCGCGCTGGCCGCCATGGTCGTGCGCCGCCCCGAGCTGTGGCTGCTCGACGAGCCCCACGCCGGCCTCGACGCCGACGGCCGGAACCTGATCGACGCGCTGGTGCGCCAGGCGGCCGCGGCGGGCGCCACCGTTTTGGTGGCCTCCCACGAGCTGGAGCGGGCCGGCAACCTGGCCGGCCGGGTCGTCACCATCACCGGCGGCCGTGTCACCGACGACGAGCCGGTGACGCGATGAGGGTCGCCCGATGATCTGGCGCACCGCCCGCCTGGTGGCGGCCAAGGACCTGCGCATCGAGTGGCGCAGCCGGGTGGCCCTGGCCCAGGTGCTGCCGTTCGCCATCGTCACGCTCACCCTGTTCGCCTTCGCGCTGAACCCGGCCGGCGGCCTGCTGCGGGCCGCCACCCCCGGCCTGTACTGGGTGACGATCCTGTTGATCCTGGTCCTGGCGGCGCAACGGGCGTTCGTGGTCGAGACCGCCGACGGGGCGCTCGACGCCCTGCGCCTGTCGGGCCTGCCCCCGGCCGGGATCTTCCTGGGCAAGGCCTGGGCGCTGGCTGTGCAGCTGTGGCTGCTCGAGGCCGTGCTGGCGGTCGGCGTGATCGTGCTCTACGACCCCACCGGCAAGATCGCCGGCACGGGCCCGGCCTTTTCGTGGACGGTCGAGCGGGCCGTGCTGTTGGTCATAGCGGGCCTCGCGGCTACGCCCGGGCTGGCCGCGGTCGGTACGCTGCACGGTGCGCTGGCGGCCGGGAGCCGGGCGCGGGACACACTCCTGCCGCTGCTCGTCCTCCCGATCGTGGTGCCCGCGTTGCTCGGAGGTGTCCGCACGTTCGAAGCTGTGCTGGCGTTGAACAAGCGCTCCGCATCGGAAGGATGGCCATGGGTCGGGTTGCTGCTGGGATTCTCCCTGGTGGCCGTCGTGGTCGGGACACTGGCCTTCGGGCCCCTCATCGAGGAGGACCCATCGTGACGAGCAGCAGGACCGGTACCGGTACCGGGGCGACCCGAGTGCTGGGTCTGGCGACGCTCGCGATGTTCGTGGCGCTCCTCGCCTTCGGCCTGTTCAACTCGCCGGCCGACGCGGTGCAGCGCGACAGCGTGCGGATCCTCTACCTCCACGTGCCGGCGGCCGAGATGGCCTACGTGGCCTTCATCGTGGCCGCGGTGTCCTCGGCGGCGTACCTGTGGAAGCGCACGCGCTCGCGGGCCTGGGACCGGGTGGCCAACGCGTCGGTGGAGCTCGGCGTGGTGTTCACCGGCATCACGCTCGCCACCGGGATGATGTGGGGCCGCATCTCGTGGGGCGTTTACTGGGACTGGGCCGACGCCCGGCTGGTGTCGACCCTGCTGCTGTTCGTGATGTTCCTCGGCTACCTGGCGGTGCGCCGGCTCGACGGCAACGACGACCAGCGCGCCCGCCGCTCGGCCGTCGTGTGCCTGGTGGCCATCCTCGACGTGCCGCTCGTCCACTACAGCGTCGAGTGGTTCCAGACCACGCACCCGGTGTCGTCGCTCGAGACGCCCGGCGCCATCGACGGCACGTTCCGCTTCCTGCACTTCTGGGGGCTCGTCACGTTCCTGCTCGGCTACGTGTGGCTGATGATGCACGCCAACCGCATCGCCATGCTCGAGGACAAGGTGGCCGGCGAGGACCTGGCGGTCGCCATCGCCGAACGGCAACGCGAAGGCGTGGTGCCAGGCGCGACCCACGGCACCGCGGGGGTGGCGGGATGAGCGCCGCCCTGCTCGCCTACGTGCCGACCGAGGACGTCGGCATGATCGTCGCCGCCTACACGCTGGTGGGGGTGGCGGGCGCGGGCCTGGCCTGGCGCGTCCTGCGCAAGGGGCGCCGGCTCACCCGGCGCGTGCCCAAGGAGGAGTGGCCGTGGACGTGACGCCGCGCCCCGGCGGGCGGGAGACGGCCGACTCGATCGGCGAAGGGGGCGACACGCTCGACCTGTCGCCGCGCACCGTCGGTGCGGCCGGCCCGGCGCGCCGCCGACGCAAGTGGCTGGCGCCGCTCCTGGTGGTCGGGCTGCTGGGCGTGGGCGGCGGCGTGGTCTACGCCCTGTTGAACTCGGCCACCACGTACTACTGCAACGCCGACGAGATCGGGTCGAAGGCCGGCTGCGAGGTCGGCAAGCGATTCCGTCTGCTCGGCAGCGTCGACGACGGCTCGATCGTGCAGGGCGTCCCGTTCCGGTTCACCGTGAGCCACAACGGCCGCACCGTCCCGGTGTCGTACGAAGGCGAGCCCGCCGGCAAGTTCCAGGCGTGCGTGCCGGTGCTCGTCGAGGGGTCGTTCGACGGCACCGACTTCCAGGGGGACCGCATCATCGTGCGCCACAGCGAGAACTACGCCGAGCGCAACCCCGACCGTGTCAACGGCTACGACGAGCGGGGCGCCTGCAGCGTGGCGGCCAAGACGTGAACGCCGCGCTCGGGGTCGCCTGCGTGGCCGCCGGGTTGGCCGCATCGGTGCTCGGCTTCCTCACGGTGGGCACGGCGCTCGTGAAGCGCCGCCCCCACCTCATGCGACTCGGTGTCGTCTACGCCTGGATCGTGGTCGGCGCAGCGGTGCTCGAGTTCGCGGTGATGGAGCGCGCCCTCATCCAGCGCGACTTCCGCCTGGCCTACGTGCAGAAGGTCGGCTCGAAGCTCACGCCACCGCTGTTCAACGTGGCGGCGATCTGGTCGAGCCTCGAGGGCTCGATCCTGCTGTGGGTGCTCATCCTGGCCGGCTACCTCGGCCTCGTGATCTGGCGCTTCCGCGACCGTCGCGACGACCCCCTCGTCGGGTGGGCGATCGTCACGATGTTCGGCATCTGCACGTTCTTCTTCCTGCTGCTGATCGGGCCGTCGAACCCGTTCCGCCTGGGCGGGGCGGTGCCGGCCGACTTCGTCGGGCCGGGGCCCAACCCGCTGCTCCAGGACCACATCCTGGTGGCGTTCCACCCGCCGATGCTCTACCTGGGCTACGTCGGGTTCTCGGTGCCGTTCGCCTTCGCCATCGCGGCGCTCGTCACCGGCCGCGTGGGCGAAGGATGGCTGCTCGAGACGCGCCGCTGGACGCTGGTGGCCTGGGCGTTCCTCACCGCCGGCATCATCCTCGGCGCCTGGTGGAGCTACGAGGTGATCGGATGGGGCGGCTTCTGGGCATGGGACGCCGTCGAGAACGCCAGCTTCTTGCCCTGGCTCACGGGCACCGCCTACCTGCATTCGGTGCTCGTGCAGGAACGGCGCGGCATGCTGCGCGTGTGGAACCTGTCGCTCCTGGCCGCCACGTTCTCCCTGACGATCCTGGGCACCTTCCTCACCCGGTCGGGCGTCGTCGACAGCGTCCACGCGTTCAGCGAGTCGCACATCGGGCCGTACCTGCTGACCTTCTTCGGCATCATCGTGGCGGTGTCGCTCGGCCTGATCGGCTGGCGCGGCGACCGGCTGCGTTCGCCCGGCACCATCGACTCGCCGGTGTCGCGCGAAGGGGCGTTCCTGGCCAACAACGTGCTGTTCGCCGCGTTCGCCTTCGTGGTGCTGCTCGGCACCGTGTTCCCGCTCATCGGTGAGGCGCTCGACGGGCGCAAGCGCACCGTCGGCGCACCGTTCTTCGACCGGTTGACGGTGCCCATCGGGCTGTGCCTGCTCACGCTCATGGCCATCGCCCCCGTGCTGCCCTGGCGCAAGGCGTCGGGCGAGCTGCTGCGGGACCGGCTGTTCTGGCCCGCGGTCACCGCCGTGGTGGCGCTCGGCATCTCGGTCGGTTTCGGGGCGCGCGGCTGGGCCGCGACGATCGCGTTCGGGCTCGGTGGCTTCGCCGCCGGCGCCGCGCTGCGGCAGCTGGCGCTGGCCACCCGCCGTCAGGGCTGGCGCGGCCTCGTCGGACGGGCCAACGGCGGCATGATCGTCCACCTCGGCATCATCGTCATCGCCGTGGCGCTGGCCGCCGCCCGCAGCAACCAGCGCACGCTCGAGCTCCGCCTGTCGCCCGGCGAGAGCGCCGTGGCGTTCGGCCACGAGATCCGATACCTCGGCACGATGACCGAGGACACGAAGCAGCGGTTCGCGCTGATCGCCCGGGTGGAAGTGGACGGCCAGGAGTTCCGGCCCCGCCAGAGCGTGCTCAACGCATCGGGTTCGCCCATCATCACCCCGTCGGTCGACACCACGCTGCTGCGCGACGTGTACCTGACGCTCGAGAACCGCCCCGCCGACGGCGAGCCGGCTCTCATCAAGGTGCTCATCCAACCGCTCGTCGCCTGGCTGTGGATCGGCGGCGGCCTGGCCTTCGGCGGCACGTTCCTGGCCGCCTTCCCCGGGCAGCGCCGCCGCCTGCCCACGGCGCCGACGTCCGAGGCCCCCCCGATCGACGACGAGCCACGTCCCGACGTCGATGCCGCTCCCGTTGAGGCCGCTCCCGTCGACGCCGAGGTCACGGCGTGAGCGACGACGCCATCGACATGTCGGCCGCGGACGCCCCCGGCGCGCACGCTCCGGGCGCCGGCGACCCGCTCGCCGATCAGCCGGTGCCGTCCGTGGCGGTGCGGCCGCACCGGCGGGCGCCCTACATCGCCGGAGCCGTGGCGCTGGTGCTCGTGGCCTTCGTGGCGGTGTTGGCCCGCAAGACCGGCGGCGGGGACCAGGCCGGGCCGAGCCCGCTGCTCGGCCTGCCGGCGCCCCGCATCGCGGGCACGACCGCGGCCGGCGCACCGTTCGATCTGACCACCCGCAAAGGCAGCTGGGTCGTCGTGAACTTCTTCCAGACCACGTGCACGCCGTGCAAGCAGGAGCACCCCGAGCTGCGGGCGTTCGCCGAGCGCGGCGGGGCGGCCGAACTGGTCACCGTGGTGTTCTCGGACTCGGCCGCCAACGTGCGCGCGTTCTTCGCCGAGCAGGGTGGACAGTGGCCGGTGGTGCTCGACCCGGAGAACCGCATCTCGGTCGCGTACGGCGTGCCCAAGGTGCCCGAGACGTTCATCATCGACGACAACGGCGTCGTGCGCGAGCACCTGAAGGGCCAGACGTCGGCCGCGCAGCTCGACAGCATCCTGGCGTCGCTCGGGGCGACGCCATGACCTCGTCGTGGAACCGCACCGTGAAGCGGTGGCCGGCGTGGATCGCCCTCGCGGCGCTGGCGCTGGCGCTCATCGTGATCGGCGC
>JANPGL010000182.1:0-2050 GCA_031423915.1 Actinomycetes bacterium
CGCCGCGCGCCGTACGCCGCACCTCGTCATTCGCCCGCCCTCCCGCTGGGCCCCTCTGCGGCTCGGTGAGGTATGGGAGTTCCGCGACCTCGTCTACCGCTTCGTGCGGCGCGACCTGACGCTGCGCTACCGGCAGACGGCGCTCGGCGTGATCTGGGTCATCGTCCAGCCGCTGCTGGCGGCGGGAGCGTTCTCGTTCGTCTTCGGAAAGGTCGCCAAGCTCGACTCCCAGGGCGTCCCCTATTTCGCGTTCGCCTACGCCGGCATGCTGGCCTGGAACGTGTTCTCGTCGTCCCTGTCGAAGGTGAGCGGCTCGCTGGTCGGCAACCAATCGCTGATCTCGAAGATCTTCTTCCCTCGCCTGGTGCTGCCGCTGTCGACGCTCGGCTCCACACTCGTCGACTTCGTGGTGGCACTGGCGATGATGGGCGTGGTGCTGCTGGTCGTCGGCATTGCACCCGGCTGGGGGCTCGTCCTGTTACCGGTGTGGCTGGCGGTCGCGTTGCTGCTCGGCACCGGCATCGGACTTGCCGCGGCCGCCCTCATGGTGAGCTACCGCGACGTCGGGTACGTGCTGCCCGTGGCCACCCAGCTGCTGTTGTACGCCAGCCCGATCGCCTACGCGGTGTCGTCGGTCCCGCCGTCGTTGCGCTTCGCTGTCGACCTGAACCCGCTGACCGGCGCCCTCGAAGGGTTCCGATGGTCGCTCCTGCGGACGGCGGCACCGACGCCGGGTGCCGTCTTGTGGTCGGTCGCCGCCTCGCTCGGGTGCTTCGTCCTCGGAGCCCTCGTGTTCACCCGTATGGAACGGAAGTTCGCCGATGTCATCTGACGGTGTCGCCCTGCGCATGCGCGGACTGAGCAAGTCGTACACGATCCGCTCGGGCACCGAGCACCACATCACCGCGGCGGAACAACTGCTCAGCCGGGTGCGTCATCCGCTCCGCCGAGACGAGCGGACCACCTTCTGGGCGCTGCGCGACATCGACTTGGAGGTGGCCCAAGGCACGGTGCTCGGCATCGTCGGCCGCAACGGCGCCGGAAAGAGCACGTTGCTGAAGGTGCTGTCGCGCATCACCGCGCCGACGAGCGGCGAGGTGGAGCTGTATGGCCGCATCGGCAGCCTGCTGGAGGTGGGGACCGGCTTCCACCCCGAGCTCACCGGCCGGGAGAACATATTCCTCAACGGCGCCATCCTGGGCATGGGTCGCAGCGAGATCCAGCGGGAGTTCGACGCGATCGTCGAGTTCGCAGGCGTGCAGACCTTCCTCGACACCCCGGTGAAGCGCTACTCGAGTGGCATGTACGTGCGCCTCGCCTTCGCCGTCGCCGCGCACCTGCGCACCGAGATCCTGTTGGTCGACGAGGTCCTCGCCGTGGGCGACGCCGACTTCCAGAACCGCTGCCTCGGCAAGATGCGCGACGTCGCCGAAGGCGGTCGCACCGTGCTCTTCGTGAGCCACAGCATGGACACCGTGCTGCGGCTCTGCGACCGCGCTGTGCTCCTCGATGCGGGCCGCATCGGGTTGGAGGGCACCCCGACTGAGGTCATCGAGCGGTACGCGTCGCAAGCGCGTAAGAGCTCGGACCTCGGCCAACGCACACTCAAGGGAACCGAGGAGCTCTACATCTCCGGTGCTGACGCTACGAAGCCGGCATTCACATGCGCCGAGGAGAAGGCCTTCACGTTCACCGTCAGCCGCCTCGTGCCCGACGCCGTGCCGACCTACCACGTGTCCGCGCACGTCGTCGACGCGCAACGGCGTGTCGTGGCACAGCTCGACTCGCGCACGAGCGCGATCTGGGGATCGAGCGCGCAGGACTCGACCACCTTCTCCATGACGATGCGCACCCCGTGGCTGAAGCCAGGCACCTACGACCTGGACCTGTTCGTGTGCAGCGCCGGAGTAGTCGACTCGGTCTCCGGCGTCTGCGAGTTCGAAGTCCTCCCCGAAATGCCCTATGCATTCAACGCCGGCACCGAGGCCGTCGGTGCCTCTCACACGCTCGCGGACTACGACGTCGCAATAACCGCAGCTCCGTCGCCACT
>JANPGL010000183.1:0-1525 GCA_031423915.1 Actinomycetes bacterium
TGGCCGCCCACGACGGCTCGGGCGAGGGCGCCAGCAGCTCGACGCGCAGCCCGGCCCTGGCACAGGCCGCGGCGGCGGCCCACGCCGCGGGGCCACCGCCGACGACGAGCACGTCGACCGGCGGCGCCGCCCCCGTCACAGGTTCGCCAGTAGGGCCGCCCCCACGATGCCGGCGTCGTTCAGGAGCTTGGCCGGGATGAGCGGACAGCGCACGTCGATCAGCGGCAGGAACTTGTCGGCCTTCTTGCTCACGCCGCCGCCGATGATCACCAGATCGGGCCACAGCAGGTTGTCGAGGTGGCGCAGGTAGCGCTGGAGCCGCTTGGCGTAGTCGGGCCACGACAAGCCCTCTTCGTCGCGGGCCCGGGCGGCGGCGCGGGTCTCGGCGTCGACCCCGTCGATCTCGAGATGGCCGAACTCGGTGTTGGGCAGCAGCACGCCGTCGTTGAACACCGCGCACCCGATGCCCGTGCCCAGCGTGATCATCACGACGACGCCTTTGGCCCGTTTGCCCGCGCCGAACCTCATCTCGGCGACCCCGGCGGCGTCGGCGTCGTTCATGGCCACGATCGGCCGGCGAAGGCGACGGCGCAGCTCGGTCTGGAGGTTCAGGCCGATCCAGTCCTTGTCCATGTTCGCCGCGGTGTGGATGGTGCCGCGCACCACCACGCCCGGGAACGTGACGCCGATCGGTCCTTCGGTGCGGAACCGGCGGGCCACCTCGCACACGATCGCCAGGACCTCGTCGGGTTTGCCTTTGGCGGGCGTCTCCAGCCGGACCCGTTCGGCCACGAGCTTGCCGGTGGCCAGCGCAACCGGCGCGCCCTTGATCCCACTCCCGCCGATGTCGATGCCCAGCCGGCCCTCGGGTCCGGGCGGGAGCGCCAGTTGCGGTGGGGACGCCTTCTTCGCTGCCATGGGTCAGTCCTCCAGCGTCGCCATGCGACGGAACAGCTCGACGATGTCGGCGCCGTGGTACGACGCATCGAGGGTGCGGTACACGGTCTCCACGTTCACGGCCACGCGGCCGGACTCGCCGAGGTCGTTCGGAGCGAGACGGTGGATCTCCTGCGCCGCCTCCCAGGCCGACAGGCCCGCGGCGTGGCGAACGGTGGCCTCGCGCTCCACGAACGCCAGCTCGTCGCGCACCGTGACCACGCCCGACTTGTCGGTGACGGGCCCGTGACCGGGCACGACGACGTCGACGTCGAGGCCGAGGATGAGGTCGCACGCGGCGATCCAGTTCGACAACGGACCGGCCCACGCGATGGGCGTGCCGCCGATGAACAGGATGTCGCCGGTGAACACGACACGGTCCCGCGGCAGGTAGGCCAGCACGTCGCCGCGCGTGTGGGCCGGACCCACCTCGATGAGCTCGGCGGTGCGGCCCCCGACCTCGAGGTCGAGCCGTCCCTCGAACGTCCGGGTCGGCGGCGTGGGCGTGATCCCCTCGAAGTCGAACGCCCCGAAGAAGCGGCGGAACAGCGTGCCGACCTCGCCCCCGTCGGCGTTCAACGCGGCGAGC
>JANPGL010000184.1:0-6578 GCA_031423915.1 Actinomycetes bacterium
GTGCGGGCCACGCCGGGCCGGCGCACGCGGGCGCCGCGCGCCGTGGCCTGGGCGAGCAGCTCCTCCGACCCGGGCGCAGGCCGGGGCGCCAGCGCCGCGGCGACGCTCGCCATGAGCAGCGGGGACGCCGCGAACCCGCCCTCGGCCAGCGCCACCGCCGGCGCCAGCACCTCGGCCAACGGGAGCCGGCCGCCGCGCGCGTGGAGCAGCAGCCAGCCGTCGACGCAGCCGGGGACGGTGACCGTGCGGATGTCGTGCTTGAACGGCATCGTACGGTGGCCCTCGCGCCGGAGCGCCGCGGCATCGGATCCAGAACCCGCCTCCCCGGCGGCATCGAGCGACCAGGGCGTGGCCGAGCCGCCCGGGTGGACGAGCGCGAACAGGTCGCCGCCGAGCCCGCACAGGTGCGGACCCACCACCGCCATCGCCGCGTTGGCCGCGATGGCTGCGTCGATGGCGTTGCCGCCGCGCGCCAGGGTGACCACCCCGGCGGACGTGGCCTGGTGGTCGGCCGTGGCGACGAGGCCGCCGGCCGAGTGCACGGTCGGGACGGGGGCGACGGGGACCATGGCCGCGCACGGTACGCCGCCGGGGCCTCCTAAGGTGGATTCGTGAGCCGACCTTCCGACGGGCGACGCGTCTGGCTGGCACCCGGTGGCGCGGTGGGCGTCGCGGTGGCGACCGCGCTCCCGTGGGCCCGCAGCGGTCGACGAGCGGTGTCGGGCTACGACCTCGTCGGCATCGCCCGACGGTTCGCCCTGATCGACGGCACCGCGCTGCGGGTGGCAGCCGCCGCCTGGCTCTGCCTACCGCTTGCGGCGGCGGCCAGCGTGGCGCTCGTCGCGCTCGGGCGCCCTCGCGCCGCCGCCGTCGCCGCGTCGGGCACCGCGCTGGCCGGGCTGCTCGTGGCGTCGTCGGTCGTCAAGGTTGCGCAAGGATCCTCAGCGATCGGTGCACCGCTGACGATCGTGTCGTCAGTGTTGGCCCTTGCCGGCGCGTATCTCGGCCTGGCCCACCTGCCTCGGAGGACCTGATGGACGATCAGCCCACCCACGACCCCTCGGCAGCCTTCGCGCCGCCCCCGCCCCCGTCACTCCTTCCGCCACCGCCCCCGTCCGGCGCGATCCCGCCGGAACCCGACGCGCTCCCGGGCGCCGCGCCCGTGCAAGTGACCCTGCCGGGCGGCCCTCCTTCGCCCTGGTCGCCCGGCGCGGCCGGCGGCCAGGTGCCGCCCAGCTGGTACCAGGCCGACCAGTCGTACGTCGTGGCCAGGCCGGCGTCACGGCGCCCCAGGCGGCTGGCGGCCGTCGTGGCGTCGGTAGCGCTCGTCGCCGGTGGCCTCGCCACCACCGCCGTCGTGCTCCGGCAGCGACCGGCCGCGCAGCCGACGCCCGAGGCGGCCGTGCAGCGCTTCCTCGGCGCCCTCGAGGACCGCGACCTGCTCGGCGCAGCCGAGACGCTCGCGCCGGCCGAACGCGCGCTCGTGGTGGACCTGCTGGCCGACTGGCGCGACACCGGCGTGTCCGGGGTCCCTACGGACGGCGATCTCCAGCGCTTCGACGCCTACACCCTCACCCTCGACGACCTGACCACCGTGACCCAGCCCGTGACCGCCGACATCGCGGTCGTCGAGCTCACGGGTGGCCGGTACACGGCGAGCGCGGACGTCACGAAGCTGCCCTTCGGCATCGGTTCGTTCGCGGCCGGCATCACCGACGATCTCGGTGGCGAGCCGGCGTCGCCCCGGACCACGAGCGGTGACCTCGCCGACAGCGAGGACCCACCGCGGCTGGCGACGGTGCGCGACGGCGACGGCTGGCACGTCAGCCTCATGTACACGGTCGCCGAGGCGGCGAGGCTCTCCGCCGGCCTCCAGGCGCCCGATCCGGCGCGACGCATCGCCGACAAGGGCGCGGCATCACCCGACGCGGCCGTGCGCGAGATGGTCGACGCCGGGTCGCGCGGCGACTGGCGCCGCATGATCGAACTGACGTCGCCCGGCGAGCTGGCCGTGCTCCACGACTACGGTCCGCTCCTGCTGGAGAACGCGCCGCCGGCGCCCGTCGAGCCGTGGTTCACCGTGACCGACCTGACGTTCGATCGCAAGAGCGCACGCAACTCCACGATTCTCACCGTGAAGTCGGTGGCCGGCACCGCCACCCTCGACGGACGCACGGCGTCGTTGAAGGCCGAGCAGACCTCGGCCGGCTGCTTCCATGTGCTCGCCACCATGGACGGCGAGGAACCGATCGACCGGCGTGGCTGCGCGGACGACGGCTTCGGTCAGGCCGCCAACGACCAGCTGACGCCCGAGCTTCGGGACCAGTTCGCCAAGCTGCAGCAGCTGTCGGACGACATCGGTGGCATCGCCGTCGTCGAGGTCGACGGGCTGTGGTACGTCAGCCCGGTCCGCACGGTCGGTCGACTCGTCCCCGCCGTCGTCCTCGGGATCGACCTGTTCGCCTCGGCTTTCCGCGGCGCGGTCGGCGCAACCGACGACATGGATCCGGGCTTCGGGGCGGGCGCGGACGACCCGATGTGCTTCCCGGGCGGCAAGACCGAGTGCGACCCCACGGGTCAGGCCGACTGACGACCGGCGACGCCCGTCACCCCTTCGGCGGCCACTGGCCCCGACGGGTCAGCACGTCACGCAGCACCGTGGGCCGGTCGCTCATGATGCCGTCGACGCCGAGGTCGAACAGCCGGCCGATCTCGGCGTCGTCGTCGACGGTCCACACATGGACCTGCTTGCCCATGGCATGGGCCAGCCGGACGCTGCGACCGAACGTAACCGGGATGCCGAACTGCTTGACCGGCACCTGGTAGCAACCGGCCGAGGTCCGGGCGACCAGCTTGCCGAGCGCCGTGGGGAGCAGCGATCCGACGACCCAGCGGAGGGTGGCCAACGGGCCGGTCGACGTGACGAGCTGCGGGCCGAGCGCAGCCCGCATGCGCTTGATGCGCTTGCCGGCGAACGAGCCCACACAGATGCGGCTCACCGCGTCGGCCGCCCGGATGGCGCGCACGAGCGGGTCGACCGCCTCGTCGGTCTTCGGTTCGATGTTCACGCGCAGGTCGGGCCAGCGCGTGAGGACCTCGTCGAGACGAGGAGGCCCCTGCTGACTGCCGTTCACGCGCAGCGACGTGATCGCCGTCCAGGGCATGTCCTTCGCCGCGCCGCGACCGTTCGTCGTCCGGTCGAGCGTCGGGTCGTGCATGCAGAACACGACACCGTCGCTCGACGTCTGAACGTCGGTCTCGAGGTGCAGGTAGCCGAGTCCGACCGCGTGCTCGAAGGCCTCCCACGAGTTCTCGGTGAACTCCCGACCGCCCCCCTGGTGGGCGAACGCCGAGGGCGGCGGGGTGAGGTACGTCGGGGGGGCCATGGCTCCATTGTGCCCCCGAACGGACAGGCGTACCGACGCTCGTGCATCAGGGATCGTCACGATGAGCGTGACGATCACCACAGAGAACGGTCGCTCGTCCATACGTTGCGCTGACGTCCCGAGCGCCACCGCCTGCCCGGATCCGCTGCTTCGCCCGCATGCCCTCCTTCCTCCGCACCGCCTCCCTCTCCGTCGTCGCGCTCGCCGCGGGCCTGACCGTCGGCGTCGTCGCCGGCCAGACCGGCCGCCCCGCACCCGCGTCGGCCGTCGCATCGCCGACCGTGCCCGCGGTCGACACGAACGACCGCGCCGCCGTCGACGCTCTGTACCAGGCGTACGCCAACGCGCCGGTGCCGCCCCTCGCCTGGACGGGCTCCATCGCCGGCTGCGCGCCCGGCAGCGTCGGCGCCGATCACCAGGCCGCCGTGCTCCGCCGGATCAACTACTACCGGTCGCTGGCCGGCGTCCGCTCGGACACCGGGCTGGCCGCCGACCGGCTGGCGGTGGCCCAGGCCGCCGCGCTGATCATGAGCGCCAGCGGCTCGCTGGCCCACAGCCCGGACCCCACCTGGCCGTGCTACTCCGCCGACGGTGCGACCGGCGCCAGCGGATCGAACCTGGCCCTCGGTGTCTCCGGCCCCGATGCCATCGACCTCTATCTCGAGGATCCAGGCGCCGGGAACAGCACGGCCGGCCACCGCTGGTGGCTCCTGCAGCCGGCCGCCACCACGTTCGCGTCGGGTGACGTGCCGGCTTCGGCCGGGAAGTCGGCCGCCAACGCCATCTACGTCTTCGACATCAACCCGTTCGCGGCGTGGCCGCCGGTGCGAGACCCGGCGGGCATCGTGGCGTGGCCGCCGAGGGGCTACGTCCCCCGACCTGACGTCCCGACGGGCCGCTGGTCGGTGTTCGACGACACGGCCAACTTCACCGGCGCGTCGCTCACGGTCTCGATCGGCGGTGCGCCGCAGCCGATCACGGTCGATGCCGCCCAGGCCGGACGGCTCGTCTGGCGACTCGTCAACCCGCTGCCCGCCGTCGGCGACGTCGCCGTGCGGGTCCAGGTCACCGGCGCGGTCAGCGGCGGCGCGCCGGTCTCGTTCGACTACACGACGATCGTGTTCACGCCCGGCGGTACGGGCGGCGTCTCGCCGCCACCGTCCGGTGGCGTGGGAGGCGACTACCGACCGGTCGTCCCGGAGCGGCTGCTCGACACGCGCCCCGGCGGGCCGCAGGCCGGCTACAGTGGGCCAAAGCCGGTCGGCGGTCAGACCATCGAGGTGCAGGTCACCGGCCGCGGGGCCACGCAGGTGCCGGCCGACGCGGCCGCGGTGGCGCTGAACGTGACCGTCACGGAACCGGTGGCCGCCACGTACGTGACGGTGTGGCCGTGCGGCCAACCCCTACCGACCGCGTCCAACCTGAACCTCGCGCCCGGGCAGACGCTGCCGAACCTCGTGATGGCGCGGGTCGGGGCGGGCGGCAAGGTGTGCCTGTTCACCCAGTCGTCGGCCCACCTCATCGCGGACATCAACGGATGGTTCCCGGCCGCCACGACGTTCCGACCGGTGTCACCGGAACGGCTTCTCGACACCCGCCCCGACGGTCCGCAGGCCGGGTACAGCGGCGCGAAGCCGAGCGCCGGTCAGGTCATCGAACTGCCGGTCACCGGCATCGGGCGCAGCGCGGTGCCGGGCGACGCCGTCGCCGTCGTCCTGAACGTCACCGTCACCGAACCCGCGGCGGCCACCTACGTCACCGTGTGGCCGTGCGGTCAGCCTCGGCCGACGGCGTCGAACCTGAACGCGGCACCCGGGCAGACCGTGGCCAACCTCGTGGTGGCCCGCCTCGGTACCGGCGGCAAGGTCTGCGTGTTCACGATGGGTGCCTCACACCTCGTGGCCGACGTGAACGGTTGGTTCCCGGCCGGCACCGGCTACACGCCGGTGTCTCCGCAGCGTCTGCTCGACACCCGCCCGGCCACCGCGGTCGGCGGCGTGCCGGGCCGCCTGCTCGGCGGCCAGACGCGCCAACTCGTCGTGGCGGGCGGCGGCACCCAACCCGCCGGGCGTGCGGTGGTGCTCAACGTCACCGTCACCGACCCCGATGGGCCCGGCTTCGTGACCGTGTGGCCGTGTGGCTCGCCGCGACCGGTGGCGTCGAACCTGAACGTGTCGCCCGGCCTGGTGGCAGCCAACCTGGTGGTGGTCGCCGTCGACGCCACCGGCACCGTGTGCTTCTACGCCAACACGACCGTCGACCTCATCGTCGATCGGAACGGCGACTTCTAGCGGTCATCCGGGGGGGGTCCGGACCACCCAGCGCCGCTGCCACGGGGTCTCGGCAGCGCGCGGGTGGTACCGGGCGCGCACCCACTCGACCGCCTCGGCAGCCGGGGTACCCGACAAACGGGCCAGGATCGCCAGGGCCGTGCCGGTGCGCCCCACCCCACCGTGGCAGGCCAGCTCGACCCGGGCGACGGCGCTGCGCTCGTACGCGTCGCGCAGGGCGGTGAGCGCCTCGACCTCGTCGGCCGGCGTGCGGAAGTCGGGCCAGCGCACCCAACGATGCGGCCAGGCGAACGGGCCCGGGTCGGTGCGCAGCAGGTAGACCCCGAACTCGGGCTTCGGACCGTCGGGTGGAGGTCGGCGGAGCCCACGTCCGCGCACGCGACGGCCATCGGGCAGCTCGACGACGCCCGGGCCGTCGGGCCACGTGGTCATGCTCCCGCCTCCCACGCGTGCGCCTCGGCGCCGATGACGGCGCGCAGCCGATCGAGTCGCTCGTTGAGGGCGCGCACGTCGTCGTCGTCGAGCTCGTGACCGATCGCCGGGTCGAGCGTGAGCGCGTCCAGGCCGGGCGACCGGCGCAGCGCGGCGACCGTGCGATCGGGATCGACGGCCAGGCCGGCTCGTCGGGCCCGCAGCCAGGGCCCCCAGCGGTGCTCGTGCATGCGGTCGAGCAGCGCGACGGTCTCGTCGAGCGCGCGCCCCAACCGCCGCAGATGCTCGTCCCGCTCGGCGTGGTTCACGCCGTCATCCTGCCCCGACCGACCGGCCGTGGGCTCCCGGGTCACCTTCGAGCCGCCTGTGGCTCGAACCCGTCCCGTAAGCCCTCGCGTGTGCGGCCCAGGCGCTCCGTCGCCGACGCTCAGATGCTCCGGCCGGCGTCCTTCCAGTACTCGTCCTTGAG